>CAUYTX010000187.1:0-3481 GCA_963575665.1 Gammaproteobacteria bacterium
CAGTAACTTGTGAATCCAACTGCGTCACTCCTAACTATATTATCATCATCAACTTAATTGAAAAACGCTCTAGTATCACCGCATAAAGGGTGAGACACGCCCGGTTAGCTCGTGGAGAGAAAGTTCAGTTAAGCCTCTTTGTGAAGCGGGAACTTGCCCCGAGGAGACTGCACAATTTAGCGTGTAAATCCGTAGGAATTCCCGTTCTTTAGGGCGGAAGGATGTCAACTGGATTTGTTAAAAAAACTTCTACTACTAGGAGCGGTTGGCCACGCATCCAAAATACTGAACGTCTTCCCCAAAGATAAGGAGGAAGATCACGTGGTGCAGCACGTTGATACAACCAATGGCAAGGTTGGATACGTGCCACCTCCACTTTACCACGTACTACAGTCGGATCGGCAAACAAAACGGATCCGAGGGGTTTAGTTCCCAAACGCAATAAAACCTTGGCACCGCCAGTTAGGGTAGTTACTGGGATCACAGTTCTGGCATAAATCCAGGCTTGCTCGCCACAGAGAATCTGAACTTCCCTTAACCAAGCACGTCGGATACGTGGCATTTCAAGAAAATCTGCTTCGTACTGAAGTCGTCCCCAAGACTGTTGGAGCACTTGCACCCGAACACGCTTAAGACAAGCACGTTTTACCTGTGAAGTAAGCGATCCTCGATCTTGTAGCCACTTTGCAGTTTTTCTCGGCGCACGAGGGCGAAGATCAGGTACACTATGGATCCAATGTGGATCATTGAGTTGGGTGTGGCATCCAAAATGCATTAGGAGATGGTTTGAATTTTTGCGATTAGGTAGCCAGCTATAGGTACTTCACCAAACAAGGGTTTAGCATACCATGAGACCAGTTTCATTCTTCACCTGCGTGTATTTTTTTAGTGCTTCTTGTTCAGCGGAAGAGGTGTTTACGCCTCCTCACTTCCAAACCGAGTTAAGGCAAGCCCTAGAACAGGTTATGCCTTCTCCTGCACGTGTCTTAGATCCTAATGAAGTATTAAACCGCAGGATATTCGGTTTTAACACTTGGTTGGTACAAGAAGTAGTAAACCCGACTGCCCGTTGGTTAGACAACACGCTGCCCGAGGCCGTCAAAAAAGTCGGATACAACATGTACCAAAATATCATCGAACCAGAATTCATTGTGACTAACAGTTTTGTGGGGGATTACGATGCCGCAAAATCTTCTCTCAAGCGGTTTTTGATCAATTCGACACTTGGCGTGGGGGGCATTTGGGATCCTGCTGCCAAAATGGGGTACCAAAGAACTGAAGTAGAATTTACCGAATCTCTTTGCGTCGCCGGTCTTGATCCGGGTAGCTTTATTGTCTTGCCAGGGATCGGACCTGCCAGTGCTCAGAGTTCCTTGTTGTTAACGAGCTTCTTTGCTGTGGAGTGGTACCTCCTGTCTCAGATTTCCCCAATGATTGCTACTGCGGATCTAGTAATCGATCTCAGTGCTTCAGCAGCCAGCTTGCGTTATGCACGTGATATTCCGGGAAGCATCTCCCAAGATCCGTACTTGGTTCAAAGGGCAGAATACAACAATTACCTATGGCCACGCTGCGCTCAGTATCTTGAAAAGAAGTTCCCTGCTAAGGTTCGGGAAATCGCTGCAAATGAGTGAAATTTCGGACGTTCTGCTCAAGATTTCCATGCGTAAACGAGAAGAAGTTGCAGAACGTAAGAAGATCTTGCCTCTTGCCCTCTTAGAAGACAGGATTAGTAAAGATTCTACTGTTCGGGGTTTTTCCTCTGCTTTGCAGGTCAATATCGATCAAGGTAAACCCGCAGTCATTGCAGAAATCAAACGCGCTTCTCCGAGCAAGGGTTTATTGAGAGCAGATTTCAAGCCAGACCAGATTGCGAAATCATACGAGCACAATGGTGCTGCTTGCCTCTCTGTGTTAACTGACCGCGACTTTTTTCAAGGTTCGGACGATCACCTAAGGTCTGCTAGAAAAGCCTGCAGTCTGCCTGTGTTAAGAAAGGATTTCGTCGTTGATCCCTACCAAATTTATGAAGCTCGGTTTTTAGGGGCAGATGCCATATTGCTCATTGCAGCAGTCTTGGGAGATCACGAGCTACGAGAGTACTCAGGGATAGCAAGGCATCTGGGAATGGACGTCTTGCTAGAAATACACACAGTCAGGGAACTAGACCGTGTGTTGAATTTAGATCCTCCAGAGTTTTTATTAGGGATCAACAATCGGGATCTGCGTACTTTTCAGGTGGATCTACAGACTACCCTCGATCTGTTACCACGTATTCCGCCAAATATCCTCATAGTTACAGAAAGCGGGCTAATGACTCGTGCTGATATTGCTAGAATGCGTGCCCGTGGTGTTCATGTCTTTTTAGTGGGGGAGGCTTTCATGCGAGCACCAGATCCTGGGGTTGCTTTAGCTGAATTATTTGCAAATGCCTAGTTGCGCCATCCTTGGTGAATTTGAACTCATCTTCCGTTATTTTACCCGCACAACCAATCGGAATGATGTAATTTGTGGAGTAGGAGACGATGGTGCGGTGTTGCAGGTTCCCCCTGAAATGCAACTGGTGGTGACCACGGATACCCTCGTCAACGGAGTGCATTTCCCAGAAGAGACACCTTCCTACGACATCGGTTGGAAATCACTGGCGGTCAGTCTTAGTGATTTAGCGGCCATGGGTGCAGAACCTGCTTGGATTACTTTGGCACTCACCTTACCTGAAGCCGATGAAGCTTGGCTCCAAGGTTTTAGCCAAGGCTTATTTGATTTGGCGGATCGGCACCACGTGGCACTAGTAGGAGGAGATACCACAAGAGGTACTCTTTCTATCTCACTTCAGGCCATGGGTTTTGTGCCTTTTGGAAAAGCTTTGTTACGTTCGGGAGCACGATTAGGAGATCAAATTTACGTGACGGGTACTTTGGGGGATGCAGCCATCGGCCTAGATATCCTTCAATACGTTGGTGCAATGTCCGCCACAGAACGTGATTTCTTCATAAGCCGTCTGAATCGACCTACCCCGCGAGTTCAGGTGGGTTTGGCTCTCCGCCCCTTTGCTAATGCGGCAATCGATTTATCTGATGGTCTAGGGGCTGATCTTGGTCATATCCTCAAAGCGAGTGGTCAAAATTTGGGAGCTACGATCTACTTAGAAAGTTTACCGCGGTCAGTTGCCCTAAAAAATGATTCGATTCCGTGGGAAAAGATCATTGGTGGGGGAGATGATTACGAATTGTGTTTTACAGTTTCTCCTGATCAAGTGGGACGGTTAGAAGAAATTCAATCTACGTTAGATTGTCCCCTTACTTGGATTGGTCAGATTTGTGATTCTTCAAGAATTACTTGGATCGATAAAAACGGGAACTCTGTTAGAATGGCAAAGACTGGATTTGCCCACTTTTAGGATATCTAATGAAAATCACACGAGTCTTTTGGACTATCACCCTATTTTGTGCAAGTCTTCAGGGTTGCACAGGTATTCGAG
>CAUYTX010000188.1:0-21222 GCA_963575665.1 Gammaproteobacteria bacterium
CTAGCTGTATGATCTTCCAATCGAAAAATTGCCGTGCCTTGTTCCGTTTCGTAGGCACGAACACCCTCAAACACTCCCAACCCATAGTGTAAAGAGTGTGTTAGAACATGTACCCTGGCTTCCCGCCAAGGCACTAACACCCCATCTAACCAGATGACACCGTCTCGATCCGACATGGTCATGTTGAGAGCCTCTTTACTTTTCCAAATTTTCCTCAACTTTTCTAAACTGCCTATGCAACAGAGAACTCTCCAGTGGACGCCTTAC
Source organism: Gammaproteobacteria bacterium (assembly GCA_963575665.1). Taxonomy (GTDB): domain Bacteria; phylum Pseudomonadota; class Gammaproteobacteria; order CAIRSR01; family CAIRSR01; genus CAUYTX01. Next base: position 268 of record CAUYTX010000188.1, read on the forward strand.
GTTGGAAAGAGCTAGGGCACACTAACACTTTGAGAATCTGTTCCGCTAATCCCATTATAGCTAAAACAACATAAAACGGTAACGAATCAAAACTAACCACCCCGCCCCTACCGTGCACCCCTCCTTATCAAGGAGGGGAGTTTGATAGGTCGAGACTCAAAAACTCTCCCGCTGCTAAGGGGGAGTACGCCGAAGGCGGGAGAGGTTCCACAGAGCATGGCCTAACTATTTTGCGTTACTTCAGCTATAACATCCCTGTGAACTAGGTAGTTTGACGGCGTAAGAAAGCAGGAATGTCCAAGTAATCCATGTTCTTATTGCCAGTCTCTGGCTGCACCACGCTTAGGCGATCATTGCCGACGCGACGTCCACCATTTGGGCGTTCGTGTTGACGTTCACGGCTATGGCTGTGGTTAGCAGCATGGTTATTGATCACAATCTGTGGTTTGGCAACAGGCTCTTGACCAAGGCCAGTAGCTACCACGGTCACACGCATCTCGTCGTTCATGTCGGGTTCTAGTGAAGTACCCACGACTACGGTTGCGGTGTCGCATGCGTACTCTTTGATGATATTTCCGATCTCTTCGAACTCGCCAATGGAGAGGTCCATTCCTGCAGTGATGTTGACCAACACACCACGTGCACCTCGGAGGTTAATATCATCAAGCAATGGGCTTGCCACTGCAGACTCTGCAGCTAGGCGAGCACGGTCTTCCCCAGTTCCACGGCCCGTCCCCATCATGGCCATGCCCATCTCAGCCATCACGGTGCGTACATCTGCAAAGTCAACGTTAATCAAACCAGGATGGGTAATGAGGTCAGAAATACCCTGCACTGCGCCGAGCAATACATTATTGGCTGCTTTGAAGCCCTCTAGCAACGTAACACCCTTGCCCAATACAGAGAGCAATTTTTCGTTGGGAATCGTGATTAGAGAGTCGACGTACTGGGTAAGTTGTCGAATCCCCTCTTCGGCAATGTTCATCCTTTTTTTGCCTTCAAAATTGAAAGGCTTAGTCACGATGGCCACGGTGAGAATACCCATGTCCCGAGCTAACTGCGCCACCACTGGGGCAGCTCCAGTACCGGTCCCACCGCCCATGCCAGCGGTGATAAAGAGCATATCCGCACCTTCAATACTGGACATGATGGCATCACGGTCTTCGGTAGCGGCCTGACGTCCTACTTCTGGATTAGCACCAGCCCCTAGTCCTTTAGTTAAGTTGGCACCAATTTGTAGCACAGTCCGTGCTCCAGATTTGTCCAATGTTTTCAGTGCCTGAGCATCTGTGTTTAGACAAATGAATTCAACACCTTCAATCGAAGAAGAAAGCATGTGTTGAACTGCATTTCCACCACCACCACCTACACCCATTACCTTAATGACTGCGTCTTGTTGATTGTTGCTATCTGCGAGCTGAAACATAATTCTATGACCTCATGAATTCTTGAAAATTATCTTGGTTAAAAATTACCTTGTAGCCATCCTTTCATACGCTTCAGAACGGCACGCATCCCAGTGTTTGGAGTTGGTTCTGGAAGAACAACCGTTCTCGCCGTCGCACCAAACATCAATAAACCAACGCATGTTGAATAAGCAGGATTACCTAATACCTCTGTACTTCCCTTTACCTGTTGCGGAGAGCCAAGGCGTACCGGCATTTTGAAAACTTGTTCCGTCAACTCCAGTAGTCCTTGCATTTGAGAAGTCCCTCCGGTCAACACGAGACCTGCAGGAATCATATCTTCAAATCCGCTGTGCTGTAACTCGGATTGAATCAACTTTAATAACTCTTCCATTCTCCACTGCACTACCTCTGCGAGAGATTGTCTGGGCAGTGTTCGCGGAGGTCGATCACCAACGCTAGGTACTTCAATCATTTCTTCCAGATCGGCTAAACTCGACAAAGCGCACGCATAACGTACCTTGATTTCCTCTGCATTCTGAGTAGGTGTACGCTGGTGCACTGCAATGTCATTGGTTACCTGATCTCCTGCAATGGGGATAACCGCCGTGTGGTGAATAAATCCGTCGATAAAGACAGCAATATCCGTGGTTCCAGCACCAATGTCAATTAAGCAAACCCCTAAATCCTTTTCATCTTCGGAAAGAACCGCGTGGCTAGAGGCTACTTGGTCCAAAATAATATCATCTACTTCTAGGTTACACCTCTGCACGCATTTGACGATATTTTCTGCTGCACTCGTGGCACCAGTGACAATATGGACTCGTGCTTCCAATCGGACACCTGACATACCCACGGGATCCCGAATCCCTTCTTGTTTATCAATGATGAATCCTTGGGGAAGTATTTGAAGCACTTTTTGATCTGCGGGAATGGCTACCGCACGTGCTGCATCGATTACTCGTTCTACATCTAAGGAGCTCACTTCTTTTTCACGGATTGGAACTACTCCATGTGAGTTAAAGCTACGAATGTGACCCCCAGTAATACCAGTAAAGACAGAATGAATCTGGCAACCTGATTTGATTTCAGCCTCTTCCATGGCTCGTTGAATACTCTGAACTGTCGATTCTATGTTGACTACTACCCCTTTTCGTAGACCGCGAGAAGGATGTTTACCAACACCTAAAAGTTCGACGGAACCTTCCTCATCTACCTCGCCGACGAGAACTACTACTTGCGAGGTACCAATGTCGAGAGCGACTACCAATTTCTTTTCAGATTTTTTGGACATGAGATTTGTCCTGAGGCGGCAATGATTTCCAACCCACTGCAAAACCATTCGAGTAACGTAAATCCACTCGACCAATGTGATCTGCTTGCGCAGCCAATGCTCTTGGGTAGATACGCAATAAACGAGCCAATCGATTTTCTAAGTCATTTTTACCAAGTAAGACTTGGATCCCGTTATTCAAAGTAAAACTCCAAGCACGCCGATCATCGATTTGAAGTGTGGTCAACGTCAATTTGAGTGGCAAAAAGAATTTATTTAGTCTTTGAAAATGTTCCAACATGTCTGCGCTGTGTCCCTGGGGGCCACCGAGTTCTGGTAGAGCCTCTGGGTAAGAAGTTGGGTCCGGAGAAAATATCTCTCCACGTTCATTTACTAACCCGCCTGAACGCCAACGCGCCACGGGCACTTGTTCCATAATTAAAATCCGTAAGGTATCCGGCCAGACCCTACGAACATGTGCATCATCTACCCAGGGTAAAGAAAGTGCAGCTTGGCGCACTTCACGGATATCCACTTGGAGGAAACCTCCATTAGCCAATGGAGAAGTCGCACTTTCCAAAGTGGCCTGATCCACATGATGTAAGTCACCCACTACCCGCAGGTCGGTAATGGGGAAAGTTTCTGGATCTGCCAAAATCCGAACTCCGGTATCAATACCCCAAGTCACTAAACCCACTAAAGCTAATTCCAATGGAATCCACCATAACAAAAGGATCCCAATCCCTTTCCGCTTATTCTGCCGACGACGGCGCAAAACCCCAGATTTGGCGGTAGAAGGTGTGGCATAAGTACCGATGCCCCCAGAAGGAAGACGGAGTCCCCCTCCCATACTCCAACCGTGTTCAACCGGTCTAGCCATGAAGCGTGGCTCCCAAAATTCGGAGAACCAAACTATCAAAATCAATGCCTGCTGCCCGAGCCGCCATGGGCACTAGACTATGATCCGTCATTCCCGGAGAAGTATTCACCTCCAGAAGCCACGAATTTCCCTCAGCTTCCTGCATGAGGTCAACGCGGCCCCAACCACTACAGGCTAAGCTCGTAAAAGCGCGCAGCGCGAGGGCTTGCATGGCCGCTTCGTCTGCGGCGGACAACCCACAGGGCAATCGATATAAAGTGTCGTCAGCTTCGTACTTGGCGTGGTAGTCGTAAAACCCGCGAGCCGGTTGCAACCTAATGACTGGCAAAACCTCTTTCCCCAAGATGCCCACTGTGTATTCGCTACCCATGATCCAACGTTCCGCAACCACTTCTGGATCAAGAGAGGCAGCGTAAGCGTAAGCACTTGCCAATTCGGAGAGGTTATCCACCCGGGCAACCCCAAGACTGGATCCTTCCCGTGAAGGCTTAACGGCAAGCGGAAACCCAAGCGACCGAGTCACTGATTCAAGATCAGTTTCCGAAGTCAACATTTGAAACGCTGGAGTAGGCAATCCCATACCCGCCCACAGTTGCTTGGTTCTGCATTTGTCCATTCCTAGTGCTGATCCTAAAACACCACTACCGGTGTAAGGCAACCCTAAAAGCTCTAATGCACCTTGTACTGTGCCATCTTCGCCACCTCGGCCGTGGAGGGCGATAAAAGCGCGATCAAACTTTTCTTGGGACAAGCGATCTAATAAATCGGCACCAGCGTCCAGACCTACTGCATCGACTCCTCTTCGGAGCAAGGCTGCCAACACGGCACTACCGCTTTTTAGGGAAACCTCTCGTTCTCCGGAGGTACCTCCCATCAACACGACCACTCGTCCAAAACGTGAAGAAAGGTTCATATTTTTCAATTCACCTTGATGGGGAGGCTGGGTTCCCCGACCATGTGCACTTCAGGAATCAGTCGTACACCTTGCATCTCTTCAACACAAGATTGGATGCGCTGTATCAAAGTTTCAATCTCTAATGCAGTGGCATTTCCTGTATTAAGGATAAAGTTAGCGTGCATGTTAGATACGCATGCTCCTCCTTCGCTGAATCCCTTGAGTCCCGCTTCTTCAATCAATTTTGCTGCGTAGTTCCCTTCTGGATTCCGGAAAGTGGAACCTGCAGTAGCCATGCCCACTGGTTGAGTGTCAGACCGACGCTCTAACAAGGCCTTAATCCGTTCCTGACCTGACTCGTCTTTAGCCTGCTGGAGGTGAAGCGTGGCTGCGACGAACCATTCTTCCCTAGGTTGGCCAGCAGGCTTTACTTCACGATAACCAACTGAGAAATCCTCTGGTGTCCGGGTTCGAAGCTGACCCGAACGGTCGATGGTCGTAACTTCTTCCACGAAATCCCAAGTTTGGCTACCGAAAGCACCCGCATTCATGGCCAGTGCTCCACCAAGAGTGCCTGGAATGCCTCCTAAAAACTCTGCTCCAGTCAACCGTTGACGAGACAAGAGGCGCGCTAGCTTGGCGCAGGTGATCCCTGCTCCTGCTTGCACTCGGAAACGAGAAAGAAATTCCACTTCTGCCAATGCTCCTCGTAAAGTAATCACCGTTCCACGAAAACCACCATCCCGAACTAATAAATTGCTGCCCAATCCGAGCCAGAGCAAAGGTTCTTCTACTGGTAACTGAGCCATGAAATTTGCCAAGTCTGTGGCGTCCGCAGGGCTATAAAATCGATCCGCTGGCCCACCAACTCGCCAAGTGGTGTACCCAGCCAACGGTTCTTGATGTTTTAACTCTCCCCGCAGATTTTCTAAAGACATGCTTAATCCTCTACCGTCCAGCGCGTGGGCAAATTAGCTGCGACTGCACCAATGTCTCCAGCTCCGAGAGTTAATACAATGTCTCCGTTCTGTAAAAGACTTTCCAAAGCATGTGGCACTTCTGAAACTCGCTCCACAAAAACGGGATTGACCCGCCCTCGTGCGCGAATTGCCCGGGATAATGCCCGCCCGTCTGCGCCAAAGATTGGTGACTCCCCTGCTGAATACACTTCTGTAAGTACTAAAACATCCATCTCTGAGAGAACCGCAGCAAAATCCTCAAATAAATCTCGTGTTCGGGTATAACGATGTGGTTGGAAAGCAACTACCAACCGCCGAGCAGGCCAACCAGCCCGGATGGCTTGAATAGTGGCAGCCATTTCTCTTGGGTGGTGACCGTAGTCGTCGATTAACAAGACACGACCGGTGGGAGTTCTTAGTTCCCCGTAATGTTGAAACCGACGACCAATCCCGTCAAAAGAAGCCAAGGCCGTTTGAATCGCATCATCAGATACACCAACTTCTTTGGCCACGGCAATGGCTGCCAAGGCGTTTAACACATTGTGGCGTCCGGGCAGATTGAGGGTTACCTCTAGCCAAGGTTCATGTTCCTCTCGGCGTATGACTTGGAATTGAGTCCGAATGCCGTTCTGTCGTATATCTTTAGCCCAGAAATCGGCACCTGCCTCTAAACCGTAAGTCACCACCGAGCGGGTCACTTCTGACAAGATGTCCCTAACCCCCGGATCATCTACACACAATATTGCCAATCCATAAAAAGGAAGATGGTGGAGAAACTCTAAGAAAGCACTACGTAATCTTCCAAAATCACCACCATAGGTTTCCATGTGGTCCGTGTCGATGTTCGTGACCACAGAGATAATAGGGGTTAGGTACAGGAACGAAGCATCACTTTCATCGGCTTCTGCAACCAAATAGTGTCCTGTCCCCAATCGAGCATTTGTGCCCGCGCTGTTGAGACGGCCACCAATCACAAAAGTGGGATCCAACCCGCCTCGACCCAAAACCGAAGCAATTAAACTAGTAGTAGTAGTCTTGCCATGGGTACCTGCAACGGCAATGCCTTGCCGGAAGCGCATGAGTTCGGCCAACATCTCGGCACGAGGAGCCACTGGAATGCGACGAGCACGGGCTTCCTGTACTTCTGGGTTGTCAGCAGAGATAGCACTGGAAATTACTACTACACCGGCACCAGCCACGTGCGCTGAATCATGTCCGATCGAAATCTTTGCACCCAGACCCGACAAACGCCGAGTCATTGCCCCTTCTTTGATGTCCGAGCCGGTGACTTGGTAGCCAAGATTGAGAAGAACTTCGGCGATGCCGCCCATGCCCACACCACCAATCCCCACAAAATGAACGGTGCGAACGCGCCTCATGGATGGGGGAGTGGAGTGTGGTGCCATGTTAGAAATCACTTTTAAGTATCGAATCGACTATTTGCACATTGTACAAATTATTAGTATGAACAGTCAATTACAATTTGTTTGTAAATCCTGACTAACGATCTCTCCTTGTAAAAAGTATTCTCCTACGGATTTTCTAAGAGAATTCGCTTATTTTTTATGTAGAAAACATCAATAACGTATTGATTTAATTTGATTGGTGCTACTTTGCTGCGGAGAGTAGGTGGGCCACTACCTCTTCTGTTGCGGTAGGTCGCGCCACGGCATGGGCTTCTCGACCCATCTTTTCTAACCGTTCTGGATTTTCGCAAAGGCCGCGGAGGATCTTAGCAAGTCCGTCTGAGGTAATTTCTTTTTGGGGGAGGAGGATTGCTGCACCTGCATTCGATAATAGGTGTGCATTAGTGGTCTGATGGTCGTCTACTGCATGAGGGTAGGGCACTAAGATGGAGGCTACCCCCGCTGCCGAAACTTCTGCGACTGTGAGAGCACCCGAACGGCATACCACGAGATCAGCCCAATGGTAGGCCGCTGCCATATCTGTGATAAATGGTTCAATTTTTCCAATGACTCCTGCTTCTCGGTAGGCAGCTTGAGTCTGCTCACTAAAACGTGCACCACACTGGTGCCAGACTTCGGGTCGAGAGCGAGCGCGCAGCTTACCCAGTGCTTCAGGCAGTAAGGTATTGAGTGCCGTTGCACCTTGGCTCCCACCCAACACTAAAAGATGCCAACAAGATTTGTCTCCTTCTTCTGGAGAACGTGTAGCCTGTGCGCGAGGTTGCGTAGCCAGAGATGCAATCTCAGGGCGGATCGGATTTCCTGTGTAGATAGCACCCATTTTGGAAGAAAAGGTGTCTGGAAAACCTTCTAATGCTTGGGTGGCACGTTTGGTCAATAACCGATTGGTTAAGCCAAGCACTGAATTTTGTTCGTGAATCACGAGCGGAATCCCTAAGAGGGAAGCTGCTAACCCTCCAGGACCACTGGCGAAACCTCCCATGCCGAGAACGACGTTTGGAGAGACCCTCCGAACTGCCGCTCGTGCTGTTAGAAAAGCACGAATCAAATACCAAGGTGCAGAAAGCCAAGACAAAATCCCTTTTTTTCGGAGACCAGAAATTGGGATCCACTCGATTGGATAGCCTGCCTCCGGAACCAAGCGAGCTTCAAGACCCGCATGGGTTCCCATCCAAACTACTTCGATCCCTCGAGTGCGTAACTCATTTGCCACGGCCAACGCTGGAAAGACATGTCCTCCAGTGCCCCCTGCCATGATTAAGACTCGTTTTACTTTAGAATTGGTCGTCATACTACGCTCCTTTCATTCCATAAAATTTTAGGAGTTACGCAGTTGAAAATATAAGTCTTTGATTTTTATAAAAAAAATTTTGTTTTTCGTCAAAAACAATAAATCCAACGAAATCAGTAACTTGTGAATCCAACTGCGTAACTCCTACTAATTTAACAATACCAAATTTTTGTGGGGGGGTAGACTCATACAAACCTCATTGGTAAGTGTTGCCCCCTGCCCAGCGCGTAGCCACGACGCAATGCTTCCCAAGTGAAAGATTGTGCCTCTTGGATCGCCTGTGCGGGATTGAGATTCAGTGCCAAAAACCCCGCGACGGCAGCGGCCAAAGTACACCCAGAGCCGTGGTAAACGTGAGGCAATCGCTGCCAAAGATATTGTTTTGTTTTTTGATCTTGGGCATACAAGATGTTGCTTACTTGTTCTGTGGCCTCATCGGCCCCGGTTGCCAACACGTAGTAACAACCTTGACCCAACAATCGGAGAGCGCAGGCTTCTAAGGTTTTTTCCGAAGGCACTAAAGCGCGGGCTTCTCGAACATTGGGAGTTAACACCGTGACCAGCGGCAAAAGTCTCTCAAAAATCTTATTTTTCAAGAGATGGCCTGCCAAAGCAGTACCTCCTCCTGCCCACAAAATGGGATCTAAGACTACGGGGATCCCCGGACACTGCTGCAAAAGAGAAGCAATGGCCTCCGCGTTTTCCTCACTACCAATCAAACCAATTTTGATGGCGGCGACCTGCATGTCTTCGAGTATTGCCTGTGCCTGTTCAGTGACTAAATAAGCGGAAATGGCAGTGCAGTGTTTCACATTGACGGTGTCTTGCACGGCAATGGCAGTGACCACCGCGCAGGGATGACACCCTAGGTTTAGCAAGGTAGCGATGTCTGCTGCAATGCCCGCACCACCGGTCGCATCTTGCCCAGAAAAAGACAAAACTACGGGAGGAGTACGATTCTCGGATAACTCACTAGGTGGAAACACAAAAACCTTCTTGACATCGAAAGTGATTTTTTAGGAAACTTAGTAGTTTGTACGTGTTAGAATTCACAGAACGTAGTGTTCTCGAAGACCATGCAGACTAATTTTATGCAAACTGAAGGATTATACGAACCCTCCTTTGAGCACGATTCCTGCGGAGTAGGTTTCATTGCCAACCTAAAAGGGGAAAAGTACCACTGGATCGTTTCCAAAGGAATTCAAATCCTGGAAAACATGGTACATCGAGGTGCCGTTGGCGCGGAAAAAAACTCTGGGGATGGTGCAGGGATTCTTGTCCAGATCTCACACCAGTTTTTCTTGAAGGCATGTGCAGAGATTGGCATTGTACTACCCGAACCAGGGGAATATGGCATCGGGATGGTCTTCTTGCCACCGAGGATAGATTCCGATTCTGGGTGTGATGAGTGCAGGCGCATCGTGGAACAGTCCATAGCCGAGACTGGACAAGAGTTGCTTGGCTGGCGACGAGTATCCACCTTTGACGAAACTTTGGGCAATTCAGTCGTTTCCGTAGAACCCGAGATTTTCCAAGTTTTTATCAAGCGTGCTCAAAATGTCGTAGATGCAGAAGCTTTTGAACGGAAGTTGTATCTCATTCGTAGGAAAGCAGAAAACCAAGTTCGTACTCTGAAAAGTGGGTCTATTTATTTTTACATCCCGAGCCTTTCTTGCAAGACCATTGTTTATAAAGGAATGTTGACGCCTCACCAGCTATCTCGGTACTACCCAGATTTGAATGATGAGCGGTTCTCGTCTGCGCTGGCATTGGTGCACAGTCGTTTTTCTACGAACACCTTGCCTAGTTGGCGATTGGCACATCCTTTTCGGTTTCTTGCGCACAATGGTGAGATCAACACGTTGCGCGGGAATGTGCATTGGATGCGTGCCAGAGAGTCTCTCCTGGAATCAGAGTTTTTCACCAAAGAGGAAATGCAGGACATCCTTCCTCTCATTGACGAAAACCAATCGGATTCTGCCACGTTAGACAATGTCGTAGAACTGTTGACGTTGTGTGGAAGATCTCTTCCCCACGTCATGATGATGCTCATTCCAGAGGCGTGGTCTCGCGATCCTGAAATGAGCCAAAAGAAACAGGATTTTTATGCGTACCACGCGGCACTGATGGAACCTTGGGATGGTCCCGCTTCTGTGGCATTCACCGACGGCAAGATGATTGGTGCCACCCTAGACCGAAATGGATTGCGACCCTCGCGGTACCTGCTCACCCATGATGATGTGCTGATTATGGCATCAGAAGCGGGTGTTATGGACATTCCCCCGGAACAAATCAAGAAAAAAGGTCGGCTCCAGCCCGGTCGGATGTTTGTTGCGAGCCTCGAAGAATCAAGAATCATCCCAGATGCTGAAGTAAAGAATCTGATTTGCGCCAATCAACCCTACGGTACTTGGCTCAAAGAACAGAAGATCCGACTAGAAGACTTGCCTGTTCTCCAAAAGGGGGCGACTCTAGAATACGCCACGTTGCGCCAACGCCAGTGGGCATTTGGGTATTCCCTTGAGGATTTGGAGACTTTGTTAACTCCCATGGCCGTTTCTGGAGAAGAACCCATTGGTTCTATGGGGAGTGATACCCCACTGGCGGTGCTGTCAAACAAATCTCAAGTGTTGTTCAATTATTTTTATCAGCTTTTTGCGCAGGTGACCAATCCGCCGATTGATCCGATTCGAGAAGAATCGATCATGTCTCTCATGTCTTTACTTGGTGGAGAGAAAAATCTATTGTCGGAAACCGAGCAACATTGCCACGTGATTGAATTATCCCAACCAGTGTTGACGGATGAGGAAACCAACCAATTACGTTTCGCAAATCACAAAGGTTTTAAGACCCGCACTCTCTCGCTTTCCTTTCGAACGGGAGAAGGTCAACTAGAAAGAACAGTAGATAAAATTTGTAGAGAGTCTTCTGAAGCAGTTTCGGAAGGAAATAACATTTTGTTGCTTTCCGATCGTGGAATCGATGAAAGCCATGCTGCGGTGCCCTCTTTGTTGGCAGTCAGCGCAGTGCATCATCATCTCATTCGAGAAGGGAAACGGTCTCGTTGCAGTTTGATTGTAGAAACCGGAGAAGCACGAGAAGTGCATCATTTTGCACTACTGCTTGGGTTTGGTGCCTCTGCTATCAACCCTTATGTAGCTTTCGAATCCATAGAGCAAATGCGTCAACAAGGTTTGCTCGGAGCTCTGGAATCAGAAAAGGCAAAGTATCACTTTATAAAAGCGGTGAACAAAGGGCTTTTGAAGATTATCTCCAAAATGGGGATTTCTACGATCCAGTCGTACATTGGATCCCAAATTTTTGAGGCGGTAGGACTGAGTCCAGACCTCATTCAACGTCATTTTACGGGCACTGTCTCAAGAGTGGGGGGAATTGGTTTTCCAGTGCTAGAACAGGAAACCCTAATTCGTCACCAACACGCCTTTTCAGATCAACTGCCTAATTTTTTAGATTTAGAAGTGGGTGGGAATTACCAATGGAGATTGCGAGGCGAGGTGCATACCTTCAATCCAAACACCATTTCTAAGTTTCAAAAAGCAACGCGAACGGGAGAATATTCCCTTTGGAAAGAATACACTCGTACCCTCTACGAAGCCCCCGAGAACACGCTGCGAAGTCTGTTGGAATTCACAAATTTAGATCCCATTCCTATTTCAGAAGTGGAACCCGTTGAAGAAATCATGAAGAGATTCTTTACTGGAGCAATGTCGTTTGGGAGCATCAGCAAAGAAGCGCACGAAACCCTTGCCATTGCCATGAATCGCATTGGTGGGAAGAGCAACACTGGTGAGGGGGGAGAAGATTCAGAACGGTTTATTCCGAACGAAGATGGCAGTTCTCGGAGGTCTGCAGTTAAACAAGTGGCCTCCGCACGTTTTGGTGTCACTTCCAATTACCTAGTCAATGCTGACGAATTGCAGATCAAAATCGCGCAAGGTGCCAAACCTGGAGAAGGTGGACAGTTGCCAGGCCGAAAGGTAGATCGCAACATAGCCAAGGTTCGGCATTCAACCCCCGGGGTGGGATTAATTTCTCCTCCACCTCACCATGATATTTATTCGATTGAAGATTTAGCACAGTTGATTTTTGATCTAAAAAACGCGAATCAATACGCTAGGATCAACGTTAAATTGGTCTCCGAGGCAGGAGTAGGCACTATTGCCGCAGGGGTAGCCAAAGGACACGCAGAAGCAGTTTTAATTTCTGGCGCGGATGGTGGAACAGGGGCTTCCCCTTTGAGTTCAATCAAGCGTGCGGGATTGCCTTGGGAACTTGGATTATCCGAAACCCATCAGGTACTCATGCGCAATCAACTACGTTCCCGAATTGTTGTGCAAACCGATGGAAGAATCTTGAGCGGACGAGACGTCGCCATTGCGGCGTTACTCGGCGCGGAAGAGTGGGGTACTGCCACTGGCGCATTGGTATCCTGCGGATGCCTTTTGATGAGGAAATGTCACCTTAATACTTGCCCAGTGGGCATTGCAACCCAAGATCCAGAATTGAGGAAACTTTTTAGTGGCAAACCAGAATATGTCGTGCGTTTCATTCAGTTCCTTTCTATGGAATTGCGTGAGTTTATGGCTGAGCTTGGTTTCCGAAAAGTAGATGACATGATCGGGCGGACGGACAAACTAAAACTCCGATCCAATATTACACACTGGAAAGCGAAGTATCTAAACTTAGACCGTATCTTGTATCGTTCCGGTGGCTTTCCTAGCCATTCTTGTGAACCGCAAGATTTTGCACTGTCCGAATCGATTGACAACCAACTGATCGAAATCGCCAAACCTGCTTTAGAAGAAAAGAAGAAAGTATCTGGCGAGATTTCTATTCGGAACCTCAATCGCGCAGTTGGCACCATGTTGTCTTCTGAAATCTCCAGAAAGTACGGAGAAGATGGATTGCCAGAAGATTCTATCTATTTTAAGATACGCGGTTCTGCGGGCCAAAGTTTTTCTGCTTTTGGTGCCAAAGGGCTAACACTCGAATTGGAAGGGGAAGCTAATGATTATTTTTGCAAAGGCTTATCTGGTGCAAAAGTAATCCTATATCCACCGAAATCTTCTGGTTATCGCTCTCATGAGAATGTCATCGTTGGGAATGTAGCCTTTTACGGTGCCACCAGTGGTACTGCCTACATTCGCGGAATAGGAGGCGAGCGTTTTTGCGTTCGAAACTCAGGTGCCAACGTGGTAGTCGAATCAGTAGGCGACCACGGTTGCGAATACATGACTGGAGGTCGGGTAGTCATCCTTGGGAACATCGGGAAGAATTTCGCTGCGGGCATGAGTGGTGGCATTGCTTACTTGTTTGACCCGAACGACAATTCCCGTTTAAGAGTAAATCTAGGAATGGTGGCACTCGAACCCTTAGAAGATGTATCCGAAGTCTCTGAAGTTCAGAAAATGATTGAACAATTTTTCCAGTACACAGGCAGCTTCGTCGCCAAAGAGATATTAGAGCATTGGGATGCTAGCGACTTTACCAAGGTAATGCCAACAGACTACAAACGCGCACTACAAGAGATGCAACAGTCTTCGGGCCAGGCTGGGGGGTCATAACCATGGGAAAGGTCACTGGATTCAAAGAATTTCAACGTGCTACGCATCAATATGTCTCCGTTTCAGAGCGGATTTGGCATTACGATGAATTTTTATTGCCTCTCTCGAAAGAACAAGTAGAGGAACAAGCGGCGCGTTGCATGGATTGTGGAGTGCCTTTTTGTCATTTTGGTTGCCCACTTGGCAATTTGATTCCGGATTTCAACGATCAGGTCTATCTCCAACGTTGGGATTCTGCCGCTCAAACCCTCTTTTCTACCAATAATTTTCCGGAGTTCACTGGACGTATTTGCCCGGCTCCCTGCGAATCTGCTTGTATCCTTGGGTTAATCAAACCCATGGTTTCGATTAAAAGCATTGAATTGGCCATCATCGAGCGCGCTTTTGAATCTTTAGCACCTCGAATTCCAAAATACTGTACCGGAAAAAAAGTTACTGTCGTGGGTTCTGGACCTGCAGGTCTCGCAGCAGCAGACCAACTCAATCAAGCAGGACATTTTGTCACCGTTTATGAACGTGCGGATCGAATTGGGGGTTTGTTGATGTATGGTATCCCTAATTTCAAATTAAATAAAAAAATCGTCCAAAGACGAGTTGATAGAATGACGGCAGAGGGAGTAGTTTTTAAGACCGATGCCAATGTGGGAAGTGCGCAATTCCCTGTAGACTCTCTTTTGCAAGATGCCATGGTCATTGCTACCGGTGCCACAGTTCCAAGAGATTTGCCAATTACGGGTCGAGAAGCAAAGGGTGTCCATTTTGCCATGGATTTCCTCGCACAAAATACAAAACGTGTTCTCGGTGATAACATTTCCGACGTAGAAAAAATTGATGCTTCTGGAAAACATGTCGTGGTTATTGGCGGCGGAGACACCGGATCGGACTGCGTAGGTACTTCGATTCGTCAAGGTGCGGTGTCGGTCACTCAAATCGAATTACTTCCCAAGCCCCCTGCGCAGCGCACGGAAGAAACGGCATGGCCTGCCCATCCGGGGCCGAGAATGTTCAGTATTTCCTCTTCGCAACAAGAGGGGTGCGAGAGAGATTGGTCAGTTCTTTCTAAAGAGTTTCTCAAGGATTCCGATGGCAGGCTCATTGGGATTTGCTGCGTTCGACTCGACTGGGAAGATTCCGCACGTTTTCAGTATCAAGAGATTCCAAATTCTGAATTTATTTTGAAAGCAGATCTCGTTTTTCTTGCCATGGGCTTTCTTTACACGGATCCAACGGGTTTATTGGAATCACTCGGCATAGAACGAGACAAACGAGGCAACATCAAAGCAACTGAGAAGGATTACCAGACTTCTCGTCCCGGAGTGTTCGCCGCGGGTGATAGTCGACGTGGGCAATCTTTAGTGGTGTGGGCTATTTCCGAAGGAAGGGAATGTGCACGCTCGGTCGATCAATACTTGCGTGATGGTTGTTCACGTTTGGAAGCAAAGAATAGAAGCCTTTGCGAACTTGCCTAGATGCCACTATCTTCTCCAGAAACAGGATTGACGGTTTATCTCGTAGGCGGTGCCGTGCGAGAACAGCTGCTTGGGTTGCCAGTAAAAGAACGAGATTGGGTGGTGGTGGGTGCTACGCCAGAGGAGTTGATTCAACGTGGTTTTAAGCAAGTAGGTAAAGATTTTCCTGTCTTTTTACATCCTGTTACCTCAGAAGAGTATGCGTTAGCGCGTACCGAGAGGAAAACTGGCCCCGGCTATTATGGTTTTGAGATTCATGCGGATCCTCAAGTCAGCTTAGAAGAGGATTTAATTCGCCGAGATCTCACCGTCAATGCCATGGCGCAATCTTTGGAAGGAGTTTTCGTAGATCCTTTTGGCGGAAGACAAGACTTAGAGCGTCGTCTTCTGCGCCATGTTTCGCCTGCATTTGTAGAAGATCCGGTTCGTATTCTTCGGGTAGCGCGGTTCGCAGCGCGTTACGAGAGGTTGGGTTTTCAGGTAGCAGAAGAAACTTCTACACTCATGCAACAGATGGTACGGAACGGAGAAGTAGATGCTCTCGTACCAGAGAGAGTGTGGGCTGAACTGGTCAAAGCCTTAGGAGAGGAAAAACCTTGGCGTTTTTTTGAAGTGTTACGAACCTGTGGTGCATTGGCTAGATTGTTTCCAGAAATCAACGCATTGTGGGGAGTACCCCAACCCGAAAAATATCATGCAGAGGTTGATACGGGTGCGCATGCAATGTTGGTATTGCGCCAAGCGGCCCGACTCTCTCCTTCGCCCCTAGTACGTTTTGCAGCTTTAACCCACGACCTTGGGAAAGCAGATTCCCCTCCTAACCAATGGCCTAGTCACGTCGGTCATGAGGAGCGCGGAGTACGCAGGGTACAAGAACTTTGCAAACGCTACCGTGTCCCACGCGAATATCACGATTTAGCAATGCTTGTAGTTCGATGGCACACCCACTGCCATCGAATCGGTGAGATGCGTCCAAACACCAAGTTAAAAGTTTTGGAGAGTTTAGATGCTTTCCGACGCCCCGAGCGTTTTGAACAATTTTTAATTGCCTGTGAGTCAGATGCGCGCGGACGTCTCGGAAAAGAGGAAACTTCCTATCCGCAAGCTCAGCAAATGCGCAATCTATTAAAAGCTGCTGCTTCTGTTCCTACAGAGCCTCTTGTGCAAGCAGGTCTCACGGGAAAAGCTTTTGCGGAAGCCCTTAGAGAAAAACGAATTGAGGCGATTCGGTCGTAATTAGTTGTTTAACCTAGCTTTCACACCACTAAAAATATTCTCAAGTGCGTTTCATAGAGTCAAAGAAGGACGCGTTGGTTTTAGTGGCTTTGACTCGTTCTAGTAGGAAATCCATGGCAGCGATTTCATCCATTGGATGCAAGAGTTTCCGCAAAACCCACATTTTTTGAAGTTCGTCTGGATGAGTGATGAGCTCTTCTCGTCGAGTTCCAGAACGGTTGATGTGCATAGAGGGGAAAGTTCGCTTTTCGGAGATCTTACGGTCTAGGTGGATCTCCATGTTGCCAGTTCCTTTGAATTCTTCGTAGATCACGTCGTCCATTCGAGAACCGGTATCTACGAGTGCCGTGGCAATGATTGTGAGGCTACCCCCCTCTTCAATGTTGCGAGCCGCTCCAAAGAAGCGTTTTGGGCGATGCAAAGCATTGGCATCCACTCCTCCAGTGAGCACTTTGCCAGATGAGGGAGCTACCGTGTTGTAGGCGCGTGCTAACCGTGTAATTGAATCTAGTAAGATCACTACGTCTCGTTTGTGTTCTACCAAACGTTTGGCTTTCTCAATTACCATTTCAGCCACTTGCACATGCCGAGTGGCTGGTTCATCAAAAGTGCTAGAGATCACTTCTCCTCGAACGGAACGTTGCATCTCAGTAACTTCTTCTGGACGTTCGTCAATCAGCAGGACGATCAAGTAACTATCCGAAGAATTATGGGCAACACTCTGAGCAATGCTTTGCAACATCATGGTCTTGCCTGCCTTCGGAGGCGAGACTATCAAACCGCGCTGACCTTTCCCAATAGGTGCGACGAGATCAATGATGCGTGGTGTAATATCTTCCGAGCTACCATTTCCGCGTTCCATGCCCATTCGCCGATTTGCGAACAAAGGGGTCAAATTCTCAAACAAAACCTTATTTTTCGAGTTTTCAGGAGATTCGAAATTGATATCACCAACCTTTAGGAGAGCAAAATAGCGTTCTCCTTCCTTAGGAGGGCGAATCTTTCCAGAAATGGTATCTCCCGTCCGGAGATTAAACCGGCGAATCTGACTAGGGGATACATAGATATCGTCCGGCCCTGCTAAGTAAGAACTATCTGCAGAACGTAAAAAACCAAAACCATCCTGCAAAATTTCAAGCACCCCGTCTCCGTGGATGTCTTCCCCCTTTTGGGCTTGGGCTTTTAATATGGCAAAGATAACGTCCTGTTTTCTCGAACGCGCCATGCCTTCAATGCCCATGATTTGGGCAATATCAATGATTTCAGCAGCACTTTTCTTTTTGAGGTCGGTCAGATTCATGTCAGTAAAACGCAGGGGTACCTAGAAGCGCGGAAACGCTACTACTATGGAGGAAAAAAATTTAGGTTGGGGAACCAGAATCAGGAATGCGTGCCTCAAATGAAGCACGCGACATCTTGGAGTCCGATCCGAGTGCGCAGTCGATCGTCACCCATGACGCTCTCCCTACGCACGTAAAATCGGTTCGCGGTTCTCAGGACGCCATATTCCGACGGTGCCCTCACCGCCAGCGTTTGGTCATTGTCGTCCTCCACGCGCATTACTTTCAGGCCTACCGCCTGTAGCTGATGTTCAAGGCACACCAGAAACCTAGCATTATTATGACAGGCTCCCTGAGAATTGCAATCCACTTTTTCGGATCGGACGGCTCTGTGCCGCCGAACGCCAGACCTCGCTATCAGAATCGGTAGATCTTTTGGATCCGATTCTTCTGTGACCGACGAGACCAGTCACCCGCTCCGCCATGGCTTAAATCGGCGGGGTCACTCGACTTCCTTGCCTCGTTCCGTAGCACCAAAACGCAGCACAAATCAATGTAACTCTTCTACAAGTTATTGTCTATAAAGATAGCCAAATGTTCTTTGGAGAGTGAACCCACCTTGGTTGCTTCTACTTGTCCGTTTTTGAACAACATCAAAGTAGGAATACCGCGGATGCCGTAACGAGGAGGCGTAATGGGATTCTGGTCGATATTCAATTTGGCTATTTTGACACGCCCTGCGTATTTAGTTGCAATTTGTTCTAAGACGGGAGCAATGGATTTGCAAGGTCCACACCACTCCGCCCAGTAATCTACCAAAACGGGGATATCAGACTTCAATACATCCTGTTCGAAACTACTATCAGTGACAGCAATAATATCGGCACTCACGGGATAATCCTCAGTGGTTACATTTGGAATGGTTGCGTGGTTCTTTGCACACAGAGGGGCTTGCCCAGCCGTGACCATAGATTACTTCATACGTGGCAGGCAATCGTCCTTCATGCCGAAAACCCTCGTAGGCAGCAGCAAGCTTTTGGAATGTCTTTCGGCCCGTGAGATGACGGGGACGACCTTGCGTAACATTATGGGCCCCCAACTGTTTTAGGTCTCTCATGAGGCCAAATATGTCAGGATAGGTTACTGTGATGTGTTCCATGTCCATGACGATTCCACTAAAACCTGCACGTGCTAAGAAATCGCCAATGTCGTGCATGTCAATAAAGGCATTAACGTGAGCGTGACCGTCCTCTATAGATTGCCAAGCAGTTCGTAACTCTCGAAGAGTATCTGGCCCAAAGGTCGTAAAAGTAAACAAACCTTCTGGCCTAAGCACTCTACGGGCTTCGGTGCACGTTTTTGCTAGATCTAAACACCACTGCAAAGTCAAGTTGGAATGAACAAGGTCAACACATTCATTACTAAAAGGTAATAATTCTATGTCAGCACAAACAAAATCTGGTTTATCGTCGATTTTTCGTGCTTCTCGAAGCATAGCCGCTGCTAGGTCTACTGCAATTATGTGCGCATCGGGATACTTTTGAGCAAGAGCGCGTGTACCTGCACCTGGCCCAGAACCCAAGTCTAATATCCTAGTGGGTGATAGACGAACCTCATCTAAGCGTTCTATTAGGCGATTGCCGACTTCCCTTTGTAAAAAAGCGGCTTCCTCGTAATGAGCCGCGACTCGCTCAAAAGACGCTCGCACACGTGTCTTATCGGGTAGGAAACCTTCCAAAGGCAATAATCGGTGTATGCTCATGCTTCGCGCTGCGTCAACATGGATAGGATTCGTCCAATACGATCGCGCATCTCTCTTCGGTCTAAGATGAAGTCAATCGCACCATGTTCTAACAAAAACTCGGAACGTTGAAAACCCTCGGGCAAGGTTTCTCGCACTGTTTGCTCAATGACTCTAGGCCCTGCGAAGCCAATCAGTGCTTTTGGTTCTGCTAAATTGATGTCACCAAGCATGGCTAGACTGGCAGATACTCCGCCCATTGTGGGATCGGTCAACACAGAAATAAAAGGGATACCCGCACGAGACAAACGACCGAGGGCTGCCGAAGTCTTGGCCATTTGCATGAGTGAGATTAAGGCTTCCTGCATCCTGGCACCACCACTAGAGGTAAAACATACCAAAGGTATTCTTTCCTCTAGGCAAACATGGACTGCCCGCACAAAGCGTTCACCCACTACTGAACCCATGGATCCTCCCATAAATCGGAACTCAAAAGCCCCTGCCACCAAAGGTAAACCAAGCAAAGTACCCTTCATGACTATAAGAGCATCTTTCTCAGAAGTGTCTTTTTGTGCTTGGACTAGGCGATCTTTATAGCGTTTGGTATCTCGAAACTTAAGGATATCAATGGGTTCTAAAGTAGCACCAATTTCTTCCCTAATTCCCGTATCTAGGAAGCGTTCCAATCGATCTCGGGCACCAATGCGCATGTGGTGAGTACACTTTGGGCAAACCTCAAGGTTACGTTCCAGTTCTGCACGATATAGCACTGCGCTGCAAGCTGCACATTTGCTCCAAAGGCCCTCAGGAACTTTTTTGTTTCCACCTTCGGTACGAATACGTGATGGAAGAAGTTTTTTAAACCAACTTAGGGTATCGGACATGGTGCAACCCCACGGGTGTGGTCAATCGATAGAGATGCTACTTGGAAAATCTGGAGTCAGTTGAGAAGTAACCATCCATCCTGCAGCAGAAAAAAATTGCATTCTCCCTGCGTTATCACAGATCCACACTTCTTGAGCACCTACTGCTAAGTATTGGTGAATTTTAGACTGCATCTCTCGGGTTGTATTGCTATCAGAAAGCACTTCTATGCAGATCTCTGGAGCTATGAGACAAATATCCTGTTTTGAGATTGCTTGGTAACGCTCTGGAGAAACCCAAACCACGTCTGCCACCTTGACGCCTTCTTCTGTTTGAATCGGACATTCTGGAAATACTTCGCCTACTTCCCCCATTAGATAAAACAAAATTCGCTGAATCCGCCCTTGTCGGATGGCATGTCGATTTTTAGCAGGAGACATAAGAATCAGCCCTTCGCGGTTAAGCTCAATCTTATAGGGCAAATTCTGTAGGCTTGGGTCTGCACAAATCTCTTCCCAAAGCATTCAATTCATTTCCCTTTAATCACCATCCAGACCATCTTTAGATCCTAGTATACCTTAAAAAGACTGCTGTGTTGGAGTCCGATCCGAGTGCGCAGTCGAGAATCATCCTTGATTCTCTCTCTACG
>CAUYTX010000189.1:0-3456 GCA_963575665.1 Gammaproteobacteria bacterium
CCTCATTATTTATTACGCTCAATCCCGTAGAAAGTCCACACCCCAGTAAAGCACAAAAATTATTACATACATCATTATGTACTTTTGTCATTCTATTTTCCGAAACTATAGAATACTCTGAAAGCGTAGTTAATTTTGCTCCAGATATTTTTTTATTATTCCAATTGTATATTGGAAAGTCAGATTCTACTCCATAAGCTTTGCGCCAATGTAAAACTACTTTGTCTCCGACTTTAACTTTACTCACTCCTTGGCCTATCTCTTCAACAATACCGCAACCTTCATGACCTAATAAATGAGGCATGAATTTTTCATTATTTTTTAATCCAGCGATTTCTTGCAGTTGAGCGCCGCACAAACCGCTTACAATATTTTTTACTTTAACTTGACCAAAAAAAAGTTGTTCCGGTAAATTTACATCATCTACTATGAGTGGTTCATTTTTTTTAACTAAGAGAACAGCTTTCATACATTATTTCTTAAATCTATAGAAGACACTGTATAATCTTCTTTAGACTGCAACAAGTCAACAATAAATTTTGAAATAGTTGATGGCTCCATTAAAGAATCATAATTCGATCTATTTTTAGTTATATTGCTTTTCATACCACCTACAAAGCAATCTATAATTTGAATTTTTGATTTTTTTTGATTAATTGATAACGACGCTCCAAAACCGGTAAGACCGTGTTTAGAAGCGCAGTAAATTGATTCTAAATAGTTTGGTTGTTTTCCAGCTATTGAATTTATATTTATTATTTTTCCCGATTGATTTGTTTCTATAAGATGTTCGTACAAATATTTTGACAATAACATTGGACTTAATAAGTTAATGTTTATCAAATCAATCACGCTTTGATCAGTTAAAGTGTTTAATTCTCCATTGATATAAACACCTGCATTATTTATTAAATGAGTTATATTATTTTTTTTAATATAATTTTTTATTAAATATAGATTTTTAGGATCACTAAAATTGCATAAAATATTCTTTTCACCCAGATCAATAGAAT
This sequence comes from Gammaproteobacteria bacterium, assembly GCA_963575665.1. Lineage (GTDB taxonomy): Bacteria > Pseudomonadota > Gammaproteobacteria > CAIRSR01 > CAIRSR01 > CAUYTX01. The sequence continues at coordinate 1,014 of CAUYTX010000189.1, forward strand.
TTGTTTGAGTGTAGTAATTAAAATTTCTTTTTTGAAATTCTTTTAAGAACTCTTTCCCTAAAGATCCAGAAGCCCCACTTAGCAAGATATTCATTTTATTTTAAATTGCGATCTTTTATTAATTTATCTATTTTTTCTTTTACCATTTCAAATGTTATTGATGAAGTACATTCAAAATTTTTATTTTTAGGACAAAACATCCAGTCGCCCCTATCGAATTCATAACCTTTTTCAGTTGTACATCCATGACAAACATTAGTATTTGTGACTCTATAAGGAGTAAAAAATTCTGTATTCTCTTTTGAAATGCCTGAAATTAAAACGACAGGCTTTTCTAATGACCAAGCTAACCAAGATAAACCGGAAGTCAAGCCAATAAAGAAATCGCAAAAATATAAATCGTTCATTCTTTCTTGTAAAGAAAGATCACCAGTTTTATTCACACATTCTTCAGGTATACAATTCATTTTTTTATAAGTTCCAAAATACTTATTTTTATCTATACATACAACATCGTAACCAATAGATTTCAAATAGTCAACCGTTTGCTGCCATCCGGTAGGGTTATTCCAATATTTGAATTGAGCAGTAGAATGCGTTGCTATACAAACATACTTTTTATCAAAGGTATTCTTGAAAGGTTGTGCAATATTTAATTTCGGTCTTTCTTCTTTATGATAAACTTTTAAAACATCAGACGCTATTTCTTGCAGATTTTTTGTATTATCTAATTTACTACAATCAAATTTTAACTCATAAATTTCACCATCATTAGAGATTTTATTTTTTTCATCATAATCGTGAAAATTTAAATTAGGATATTCAACTTCAAATAAATTTTTATAAGATGTAAAATAATCAATTTTAATATCATTTTCAACAGCAAGACGGTTTACAACCGGAGTCCAAGCTAACGTATCTCCCAGGCTTCCAGATTGATTTATTACGGAAACTTTTCGATCATTATGTTTTTCAAAATTAAAAATTTCTTTTGTAGTTAAATTTTTTACTATTATTTTAACGTTTTCAGGAGGCTCTTGTTCAGAAGCCGCCCACATATTATTCGTCAATAAAGACTCATAAAAAACCTTGTTATCTGATTTATTAATAAATGTTACAATATATTTGCAATAATTATTTCCAGATATTTCTATTTTTACTGATTTACGAAAATCTGTAAAAAACAAATTTTCTACATGCAGTTCATCAATATTTAATAAAGGTAAAGCAACAATATATTGAAAAAGATTATCATCTTTTATAAAAGAAATATTTTCATTATTTTTATAGTTATCTCTGTATGCATCTAAATCACTTATAAAACATTTCATATTCCAAGAAAGCGCTTCTTTTATAGAAATTGGATTTAATTCTTGTAATGATGGCATAACAAACAAATCCATGCAAGACATGAATTTTTGAACATCGTTGCGCTCTTCCCAAATCATACAATTTTTTTGATTGCTATCTATACTGCATTCATCAATATAACATAAATTACCAATAAAATGGAAAATAATTTTCTTATTTAAGAAATTTTTAGCTATATCGAATGTGAATTTTTGATTTTTATTTTTATGAAATAATCCGACTTGTAAAACATGATAACAATTAGGATCTAAACCCAATTCTTTTAAAGTGTCACCTCTGTTTGGCCGGATATTAAATGGCAATTCCATTTCTATAACTTTCTTTTCTATGTCTATATTTTTAGATAATTTTAAATGATAGTCGGAACAAAACCAAAAAGCATCAGGTATGTAAATTTTTTCTTTAAAATCAAATTGTGAAGTATGGCATGTCTCTAATATTTTATAAGCTCTATCTTTTTTATACAAGAATTCAAGAAAATCTTTAGACATAGGCTTTATAGCAAACTCCTCTGGTAAATCATTTAAATGAATATAATCAGGCGCAAAATCATTTATGTAATTTTTTATATCTTTTTCCTTATCGTAAAATACAGAATCCTCTTCGTAATAAGATCCGACACTTATAAAATTATCTTTTCCAACTGTGTTTATAATTTCATTTCTTTGAATGACAAAATTTGGACTGTAGAGATTCCATTCAACAACTTTAATTATATTTCCTTCGTTTTTAATTTTCTTAATGAGCCATTCTAAATATTTTGGACCTCCACCAGTAGATAAATGCCCAGCAATAAATAAATATTTTTTAGGTGTATTTTTTATTTCGATTTGCCCACTTCTTGTTTTAATAAAATCTACAACATCGTTTACTTCAGAGTGGCATTCAAAAGTTCGTTTGTTTTCTAAGCATTTTACCAATGGAGGCACACTATTTATTGTTCCCCATTCTTTTATACCGTACTTCATATCGGAACCGCAAAAAATATCACAAGGACCAGAGATATATTTATATTTATAAGCTTGAGAACTGTTTCTATATGGTGCGCGTAATTTATTATTAATTGATGAGC
>CAUYTX010000190.1:0-3455 GCA_963575665.1 Gammaproteobacteria bacterium
AGCTCTTACAGGTAGAGTCATAACTCCTGCCGTAGGCGTATTAACATTAGTAGGTAACGCTCCAAGTGCAGTTGTAAGTACAGTAATAACTCCTAGTGTAGGCACATTAACACTAGTAGGAACTGCACCAGATGTAAAAGTAGGAGTTGAAATAACCCCTAGTGTAGCTACACTAACATTGGTAAGTAACGCCCCAACAGCTCTTACAGGTAGAGTCATAACTCCTGCCGTAGGCGTATTAACATTAGTAGGTGTAGCACCAGATGTAGTAAGTGGCACGATTATAACGCCAACAGGCGAAACATTAATTATAGGTTCAGCACCAAGTGTTGTAGTAAGCGGATATGTAATAACACCTGCAGTTGTTGATTTAGTAATAGCAAGTGATGCCCCCACAGCACTTACAGGCAGGGTTATAACGCCAGCAGTTGGTACACTAACTTTGGTAGGCGTAGCACCAGATGTAACACAAAGTAAAGTAATTACGCCTTCATCAGGTGCATTAATATTGGTAGGTGGCACTGCTATTATAAGTAACCCAAATTGGATACCAATTGTTCCTGGTCAAACACCAAGTTGGAGTACGATAACTACAACGCAAACACCGAATTGGCTACGTGTAGCCGCATAAATGTAGTAGAATATAACAAACTAAAAGGAATTTATTATGGCAAGCACCTATTCAGCACTGAAAATAGAACTCATAGGAACTGGCGAACAGTCGGGAACTTGGGGAACTACAACTAATACTAATTTGGGCGACGCCGCACTGGGTGAAGCTATTACAGGATCTGCTGATGTAAACTATGCTACAGCTGCCGATGTTACTGTAACTCTTACTGATGTTAATACTACTCAATCTGCTAGAAACCTTTGTTTAAATATTACTGAATCTTCTACAGGCATAGGCTATGTAGGTAACTTAATTCTAGGTTCAGGTTGTCAGATTGAAAAATTCTACCTCATTAATAATACAGGTACTGGCGCTAAAACAGTTAAAAATACATCAGGTACAGGCATTTCAGTTCCAGCAGGTAAAGCAACTTTAGTTTATAACAATGGTACTAATGTGGTTGATGCAGCTACCTATTTTAGTTCTTTAACTTTAGGTTCAGCTCTTCCAGTAGCTTCAGGTGGTACGGGTGTTACATCATCTACAGGAACGGTAGCAGTTGTTTTATCAAATACACCTACTTTAGTAACCCCAGTATTGGGCGTTGCAACAGCTACATCAATTAATAAAGTTGCTTTAACCGCCCCAGCTACAGCATCAACACTTACTATCGCAGATGGTAAAACATTAACAGCAAGTAACTCACTTACTTTAGCAGGCACAGATGCTACTACAATGACATTCCCAGCTACAAGTGCTACAGTAGCAGGGCTAAGTATAGTGCAAACATTTACAGCAGCACAACGAGGCACAATTACTGTCTTAACAGATGGTGCTACTATTACACCTGACTTTTCTGTCACTAATAATTATTCAGTCACACTTGCTGGCAATAGAACTTTAGCTAACCCTACTAACACTACTGCTGGACAAAGTGGTTCTATCTTTGTATCACAAGATGCTACAGGCTCACGCACACTAGCTTATGGCACTAACTGGGACTTTGCTGGTGGCACAGCACCTACCTTATCAACTGCTGCTTCTGCTGTAGACCGCATAGACTATGTAGTAAGAACTGCGACTTCTATCCATGCAGTATTTACCGCTAATTATAGTTAAGGATTACGAATGTCAATTATTGGCTCAAATATATTAGCAGGTGCTAGTGGACAAGCAGGATATAACCTAAACAACTCTTTAAGGTTTAGAAATAGTGCATCTGCTTATCTAGCAAGAACACCAGCTGGTGCATCTAACCAAAAAACTTGGACATGGAGTGGATGGGTTAAACGAGGAGCATTATCATCAACAACAGGAGCAGCCCAACATTTTGGAATAACTGTAACAAGTTCTGCTTCTAATAATCCTAGAACAGAATTTAATTTTCAAACTGATGATATTATTAGAATAGGATTTAATCCTACAGGAACGGCATGGTATGAATCTTATACTACTGCGGTATTTCGTGATCCTTCAGCTTGGTATCATATAGTTGTTGTAGTAGATATGACACAATCTACAAGCACTAATAGATTAAAAATTTATGTAAATAATGTTCAACAAACATTAGGCACTTATTCAGTTCCAGCACAAAATACTGATGTAGTTATTAATAGTGCAAATATTCATAATATTGGTAGATATGCTTCAGGTTCTGATTCATATTTTGATGGCTATCAAACTGAAATAAACTTCATTGACGGACAAGCCCTAACACCATCATCATTCGGTGAAACAAGCCTTACTACAGGTCAATGGATACCTAAAGCCTATAGTGGAAGTTATGGCACTAATGGTTTCTACCTTAAATTTGCTGACGCATCTGCTGCAACTGCTGCCGCTATAGGTAAAGATAGTTCAGGTAACGGAAACAATTGGACACCTAATAACATATCTGTAACTGCTGGCGTAACCTATGATGCTATGATTGATGTGCCTACGCTAACAAGTGCGACTGTGGCTAATTATGCTACGCTAAATCCTGTTGATTCTTATGCGGCTTCTATTTCACAAGCTAATTTAAATTTTGCTGATGGTGCTGGTAATGTTTATCAAGCCTATAGCACAATTGCTAATCCTGACATTACTGCTTATAAATTTTATTGTGAAGTAACTGTTGCACCTAGTTATGGTATTGGTATTGCACCTGATACAAAAACAGGTGCAGGTTCTACTACAGATAGAACAGGATTTTTAGCTTATTATTCTACAGGCACTAAACAAAATGGTTCAGGAACAGCAACTGCTTATGGTGCATCATTTACAACAAGCGATATTATTGGTATTGCTATAGGAAGTGGGCAAATTGAATTTTATAAAAATAATGTAAGTCAAGGTGTAGCATTTTCTAGTTTAACAGGTGCATATAAGTTTGGTGTTTGGGCGGCTGGTGCGGCTGGAACAGGATGCTCATTTAACTTTGGTCAAAGACCATTCTCTTACACACCTCCTACAGGCTATGTAGCACTAAACACATATAACCTACCTACACCTACTATATTGCAAGGTAATAAGTATATGGATGCAACGCTATATACAGGTAACAATACTACAAATAATATTGTTAATGCTGGTGCATTTAAACCTGACTTTACATGGGTAAAAGCTAGAAGCACAACATATAGTAATACTTTAGTTAATTCTGTTATGGGATTAGGTAGCGCTTTATTTTCTGATACTACAGGTGCTGTAACATCTACAACTGAATACACAAGTTATAATTCAAATGGTTTTACTTTAGGCGCAACAGGTGCAACAGCTTCTAATGTAAGTGCTGCCACTTATGTAGCATGGCAATGGCAAGCTGGGCAAGGCTCATCATCATCTAACACTTCAGGCTCTA
>CAUYTX010000191.1:0-3405 GCA_963575665.1 Gammaproteobacteria bacterium
TCTTATAAATCATTTTATTCTTCATTTTATTCTTATAAATCTTATAAATCTTCATCAGAATCACTAACTTCATCATAAATTTAACCTTATAATTATATCATAAAGCGCTCTTTAGGATGTTCCTCCAAATCAGATAAATCAATAATTATATTTTCATTATCATTATCATTATCATTATCTATTTAATTCTTTTATTATATTTGTTATAAATCTTATAAATCTTATAAATTATTTTCTTATAAATCCCATTCTTCACTTTGTTCCTAATTAATTATTTTTTCTTATTTTTTTATAAATATTGGTTCATCAGGAATAAAATTGCATCTAATATTAAAATCATCATAATTTTATTCATAATTTACAGGAATTTTTAAGTCTTTAGTGTCATCTTTAATATCAAAAGTGTGGCTTTTAGTTTAATGAATAAATAATGCATATCTATCTTTACATTTTTTATCACATTAATTACAATTAAATGTTTAAACTTCAATTTCCATTGGTGCGTCTTTTTCTTAAACTTTTTCTTAAACTTTTGGTTTTTCGTCTACTTAAACTTAAACTTTTTCTTAAACTTTTTCTTAAACTTCTTCATCATCTTAAATATCAAAAGAATGTCTTTTAGCATAATGATTTTTTAATGCATATTAATTTTTATATTTTTTATCACATTAATTACAATTAAATGTTTAAACTTCACTTTGCTCTTTTCCTTCTACTTAAACTTATGAAACTTAAACTTTTTCTTAAACTTAAACTTTTTCTTAAACTTATGAAACTTAAACTTTTTCTTAAACTTATGAAACTTAAACTTGATGACATTTATTTTAATGTTTTTATAAATTACGTTATGAAACATAAATTTTATTACAAACTAAACATTTACATTAAATTAATCTTTATTATTCTTCTAAAGGAGAATTATTTATATGTTTTTATGTTCTTTAATGTCTTATCAATCCAGATTAATTTTTATAATTTTTATTACAAATAATACAAAAATTTTCACCTTATATTATTTCTCGCTCCATTGGTACGCCTTTAGTAAGAGATAAATGTTTTTAAGATTTACAATGATTATTAAAAGTTTATTTTGTTTTTAATTATTAACTACAAAAAGAGCAATAATTTTCCTTGTTTTATTCCATTTTATATATAATATATTTATCTAAACCTATTTTTTTTTTTTTTATTTATTTTTTTATTTATTTATTTTAATAATTAAATATTTTTATATTTTTATATTTTTATATTTTAATAATTTAATAATTAAATATTTTAATATTTTAATATTTTAATATTTTAATATTTTAATATTTTTATATTTTTTATAATATCTCAATATAATTTTTCTTTTTCATTTTATTTATTATTAATTTCTAATAAAATTTAAATATTAACATAATCACCAGCCACTGTATTTGCTGGAGCTCTTGGTTAATATCCTGATAAATCAAATTAAAAGAAAGATCCAATATTATTATATGCTAAAGAATTTAAAGATTATTTATTTTGAACTTTTAAAGGCATTTTAACATATCCATCTTTTGCGCATAAAGAAAAAGTTTAATCTAAAAAAGTAAAAGAAACAGGCATTGTCATTGCTCTTTAAATATAACAAAGATCAACAATGGTTGGAGGATTTGCAAAAACTATATTGGGAATAATATTAATATAAATATCGCATTCTTTAGGAATAAAAGATAAGAAATCAAAATTTTTTTTTAATGATATGATAACAGCTGGATATGCAGCACCACCAGCAGCTGTTGAGATTGCAGATATTTAACTATAAAATTTATTTTCACTATTGTTCATATATAAACATAAGTTTAAATCATTTCGTTGTTTTTTTTTATCAAAAAAAAACTCATATATAAACATAAGTTTAAATCATTTCGTTGTTTTTTTTTCTAAATCATTTATTATGTCCATATTTATGTTCATATACCTCATCAGGAAAATTTTTAATTTAAAATTAGCGTACTTAAGTTTCTAAAATATTAAAAATTTTATTAAAAATTAAGTCTTCATATTAAAATAAAACTATTTATAGATAAATTTAATTATTATTTAAAAAAATTATATCATTACCTTATTAATCTAGAAACTTAAAATTCAAAACTTTTTTTGTTTTAAATTTTTTTTTGAAGAGAATTATATTATATTTTTATTAAAAATATTATCCAAGAATTAAGTTATCACAAGAGAAAGAATGCAATATTCCATATTATCCATTCTATTAAGCCTCTTAAAAAACACCATCACAAAAAATAGATACAATATTATTACTATTTAAGTTGCAAATATTTTATGAAATATAAGAAGATGAATCTGCATCCCATTATAAGAAACCAAATAAACTTTACTATTATAAAGGAATAGTAATATTAAAAAAAGTATAAGTTGAATTATGAAGATATAATTTACCAGTAGAAGCAAAATTATTTATTGCTTCATATTCTGAACATACAATATCTCCAATATTTAATTTTGCTATTAAGTCATTGAACTACATATCACATTATGGAAAATGTAAAGTATGAACATCAATTTACACATCAAAAACTTAATTTATATTGTAAAAAATTTTGGGGAAAATAAGCTGTTATAAACAAATACTGTTAAATTAATTAGGGAAAAATTATTAATCAAATTAAAATTGATAAGTATTTTTATCATTAGCAACTATCTATATCTATACTATCTAAGATTTCGTTATCATATATATATAAATATATAGGATTTTTATAGAAAGAAAAACAATCATACAAATATTTCGATAAAAAAAATTTTAAATGTATCATCAATAAACGCGCTTTTTAAATTATAAAGATTATATTTTTAATTATAAAATTTATATTTTTTTTTTTATTTATTTATTTTTTTAATTATAAAGATTATATTTTTTTTTTTTATTTATTATATTTTTTTAATTATTATATTTTTTTAATTATTTATAAGTATAATTATTATTATATTTGCACTTTATATTTTTATTTTTATTTATAAAATCTCAAGATTTATAATTATTATTGCGTAGGAGCTTTTCCTATTTTTAAAAATTGATATCTCTCTATATCTCAATAATTATAAAGAGAACCGCGAGTTAAAATTCCCATTCTTTATCTTTATATTTCTTATGTTACTTTATTTTATATAAATTATTATTATTCTTTTTTATCTTCTAACTTTTCATATATTTATTTATTAGATAATTATTATTATTCTTCAAGCATTTTAATTTTTTGTTTATACTTTTAATTTTTCCTATCTAATTTTTCTTATGTTAATCGTAATTATTCTTATATATCTTATATTTATTTATGAACTAAAGGAATTTCACTAGAAACTTATTTATGGATATTTTTAGATTTAATATCATCAGAAACAAATTATAATTATTAA
>CAUYTX010000192.1:0-3393 GCA_963575665.1 Gammaproteobacteria bacterium
TGGTGCGCTATATGGTCTTTTAGCTACAAATGCATCGATTACATTTTGAGCATCTGACTCTCTTACTGGAATACTTACTACAAAATCAATTACCATCTTATTCCTCCGTCACTGTAATATAAACAGTAGCTGGGTCACTATAATAAACTCCATCAAAAGCCTTATAAGTAAATGAATCTTCACCTACAAAGTCAGTGTCAGGAACATATGTTTGTGTGTTTGAATCGTTAAGGAATAACGTTCCACTTACTGATGGTGTATCTACAGAATAAGTTAAAGAATCGTTTTCAGGATCTGTTCCACTTAAATCAATTGAAATAGTACCATTCTTAACAACAGAAACATAAAGAGCACTTGCTGTTGGATTATGACTTACGACATCAATTACAACATTGGCTGGAGGGCTGTATTTTGTACCATTAAAAGCTTTGATACTAATTACTGCTTGACCGCTAAAATTAACATCAGGAGTGTAAAGCAATTCACTGTCTGAAATTAAAACTGTACCATTAGAAGGCTGATTTACAACTTCAAATGTTAAGGGTAAATTATCAGGGTCAGATGCTACTAAATTAATAACTGCATTGTCTCCCTTGCTAATAGATGCTGTCGCTTCTTCTACAGTAGGATGGTTATCAAATGAATTGACAGGAAGAGCTTCAATTCTTGCTGCATCAAATAAAGCAATATTTTCCTGAGCTCTTTGTGAAGCTGCAGAAGAAGCTTCATTTCTTGCCACTAATTCAGCATTTTCAATGAAATATGATTTTAAAATAGTCAATAAAAATTGTGTGCAGCAACTCTTGACAAATTGCTCTTTAGTGACTGGATTTGGCTCCATGATGCCATTACCTAAATCGATTGTTTCTATATATCCATAAGTAGCTGCAAATGCATTTTTAACATCTTCTGCATCAACATCTCTAATAGGTACGTTTACTGTAAATTGTTCCATTTATTTTCACCTATATAATTAGATTCATTAACCAACTTGTTTTCGCCTTCTTCCTTGATTTGCGTTATCTGTGTCTTTCATAGAAAGAATAAAACCTTTTTTGGATGAGCCACTTGCTGTTGTAAAGTTTAAATTGAAACCGTTTCTTCCATCAAAATCTGTTAACGATGCAATATCGACATTAGAAGGGGTGTCTGCAGATGACCTAGCCATGTTTATAATAGTGCTTGACATTTTAGAAAAAACGACACTATCCCCTGCTGCGTCTTCATCACCATAAGAAATACAATATTGCCCTGGATTACTATAAACAAAAGAAGTACCAGCAGCATTTGTGTTGGCGGCATTATCAGTAAGTGTCAATGCAGTATTTGTTGTTATAGCACTAATAGTACCAATCAATGTGTTATCAGTTGTATAAAGTTTATCACCAGGAGCTAATCTATGAAAAAATGTTGATGAACCTGTAACAGCAGTGCCTGCAGTGTTGGTTGTTATTGTTCCAAACCCATTCCAATATAAAGAATCAGCTGATCTGCTTCCGCCAAAAAATTGTATAGAATCAGCGCCAGGTGAAGTTGTTTGTCTTGTGCCAAAAGCAGTACAGTTGGTAGCAGCTCCAATAATACATTTTGGTCTAAATGTAGCACCAGTTCCAGTGAATGAATTTCCAGTGCCTGTTGGTGATGAAAAAGCATCTAATGAAAAGTCTGTTGGAGTGCTACTTGTAAGCGCCATAAAACACATAAAGTTATTAGAACCAGCAGCGGAATCTGATGAAGTTATTGTAAAACCACCAGTAGTGATAGCTGACATTGTCATAGTATACGGGCCTGCGCTATTAGAAGTTGCATATGTGATAACTGCAGTATTTGACGAAACAGTTCCCATATCCATAGCTCCAGCAGCACCTTCGCCATGCATGTAAACTCCATATTGAGCATCTGGAGTTCTTTGAGCAACACCATAACAAAGCCTGAAGTTATTGATAAGTCCTGCGTTAACTGCTGTAATAGTTGAAGCGCATATGACAATATCGGGTTGAAAGTTTAACGTTGTATACTGTGCCGTTCCACCAGCGGTTCCTGGCATTGTGAAAGTGTTAACACCTACGGTTAAATCATCTCCACCAAAAAAAGTCATAATACAATCTAAATGACCGTTTGTTTGAGGAGTACTGGCAGAGAAGACAAAAGAGGCGACATCTGTAGTAAATATAGCTGAAGTGCCTTGCCAATAAACACCACCTGCAGTGTCATTAGCAAAACCAAATCTGGAATTACTACTTTGTCTACGAACATCACTTGCGCCCTGATTGTCTCTCATGGTACCATAAACGGTACGAAAAACTAGTGTTGAGTTTCTGGTACTATCTGTAGAGCCTATCATACTAATGCCAATATTTCTGTAAGCTAGAGTTGTATCAAACGAGCCAGTTGCAGCGCTTGTCTCAACATATTGAATCAAACAAGCCTTAGGAATACCAAAACCTGGCTCTAAGTCAACAGTGACAGCAGTGCCTGCTGCTTCTGACGTATGAAATCTTCTTCTTACAACACAGCTTTTCATTTTATTGCTCTTCAATCAAAAGTGAAATAGTAAAATTAGTATGAGATGCGTTTAAAGCGGTAAAGTTAACTCTTAACTTGTCACCAGTAGCGCAAGTGCCATGCCCTGAAGCAAAAGTAATAGAAGATGCTTCATATGTTGTAGCGCCTGAAATGCTCAAAGCTGCAGCTAAGATATTTGTAGTAGATCCAGTTGAAGTAGTTGAAAAAAGCGATGTTCCAGTGCCAGTTGATATTCCATATTTCTGAATGTTTATAGTTGATGTACCAGCATTAGCAGTCTCTACTCTTAAAAGCACTTCTCTGCAGTTATAAACAACATTGCCAGCGTCTGCAGCTGAGTCAGGAACACGTAATACAACGGTATCAACACCTGAAACATTTGGAGTATATCCAGACATAAAAACTAAATTATAACTAGTTCTTCTTCTGATAGTGCCTGTTGTAGTAATAGTTGTACCAGTTGAAAAAGTAATACCATTACCAGCTGTAAGAGTTGTTACTGTGCCTGTACCACCCGGAGCGCCCCAAGTTAATGTTCCAGAAGTATCAGATGTCAATACAGATGTGCCTGAGCCTGGAAAAGCAATAGGCAAAGTATAGGTAGTGTTTGCAGCTGGGTTACCTGCTTGCAATCCAGTATAGAATGTTTGTGCTGAATTCCAAAGTCTTAAAGCTCCAACAGAACCAGATTTGAAGATGTTGATATTATCTCCAACAAATATTGTTTTAGCAAAACCTGCTCCACCAGATACAATTAAAGCACCAGTGGTTAAAGATGTAGAGTTTACTGTACTCAAAGCATATATTGTTTCACCAATACTTGCAGCTTTTGCAACACCCAGCCCACCAGCACTGACTAAAGCTCCT
>CAUYTX010000193.1:0-3392 GCA_963575665.1 Gammaproteobacteria bacterium
TCGGTACGTCTCTTAGAGCCGATTCCTCTGTGACCGATAATGCTGGTCACCCGCTTCACCATGGCTTAAATCGGCGGGGTCACTCGACATCCCTGTCTCGCTCCGAGGAAAAGAACACCACGGCCTTAATGAATGCTAAACCTGCCCGCAACATGGATCCTCGACGACAAGAACGCGAAATTCAAGAGGCTCTCCAAACTCTTCCCCTCTTCCAATTCGAAACCCTTGCCAAACAACGCGCGCAACAATTATTAGAAGACCACAAACGTGTCCGCGAGGCCTCCAAAACCAAATTCCTGGAATACAAAGTCACTCCTTGTCTTCCCGTAGACGTCATTGGTTTATACGTCTTGTTGCCCGTTCCGGCGTTCGGCTCATGAAAAACCCTTCCCAAAAAGGAGTACATGCGCCACTCACTTTGCTCACCACCGACGAAAAACTAGCCAGGTATGATCGAATTCTGCCAAAAAAAACCCTGTGACCTCTCAACACTTTGCGAGAGATTGAAGTCACAGGGAACACACCAAGTCCCCACTGTTAGTAGCAGATTAGGGAACCAGGAGACTTTATGCTAACCCAACAACTGATTTTGTCAAGCCTAGAAGAAACCGAGTTCTACCACGACTCAGACACTCACGGCTTCTTTGCCCTCCTCTGGAAAGAGTCCAACGGGCAACCCCTAAAACAACGGTCTTATTTGATTTCAGAAATCCAGACCATCCTTCCCCGCGTCGAAAAAAATAGAGATACGTACGTTTCTCAGGCCGGTTTTAATGCACCTTGCCGCCGAATTGTTCACCTCTTACGACTGGGTTTGTGCTTCGTAGATCTGGACTATTACAAAACAGAATGGAATGGAAAAACCCCTGAAGAAGTTTCTCTTGCCGTTTCGAAATTTTGTTCTGAAAAAAATATCCTGCTCCCTTCTTTGTCATTGTACAGTGGTCGCGGATTACAAATTAAGTGGTTCTTTGATAAACCCATTTTTCGCGCTGACTTGGCACGATGGGTCACCGTTCAGAAATACTTAGTTTCGGCTTTGTCCCAATTCGGTGCAGACCCAAACGCCAGAGATGCCAGCCGTGTTTTGAGACTCGTGGATACCATCAATTCGAAATCGGGTGAGCGTGTTCGTGTTGTTTGGGAAAATCAAAATAACGGAAAGATACAAACCTATCCCTTTGCTTTACTTGAAAAATTAGTCCCACCAGAGGCATACGAAGAAAAGACAAGACGGAAAGAACCTCGGCGTTCAATCATTGAAGGTACGGTTCTCCCAAAAAAACCAAAACTGGAAGTCGTTTTTGGAGATCGGGTTCCAGGATTGCGCATCTTTTCTGGCAGACACCTTGCTTGGAATCGTTTGGAAGATCTTCGAAAGTTGGCTGAAATCCGGGGTTGGACAAAAAATGGAGTCCCTCACGGTTACCGCTCCAAATATATTCACTGGTCCCTCAATTTTCTCTGTCTTTCTGGAGCTGCCATTTCAACCAATTTGTTGCAAGAAGCCGAAGAGCTCGTAAAGGAAATCTGCCCAGGTTTCGAACAGGATAAAAACATTGGTTCTATTCTGTCTACCCTCTTCCGAAAAGCCCAAGAATTTGAAGCCGGAGGCCGAATCGAATTTGAAGGGAAACTCTATCCGCCACTGTATACCCCTCGGAATAGCACCCTTATTGCCTTGTTCCACATCCAAGAGGTCGAGTTCACGGAACTCAAGACCATCATCCCTAGCGAGCTTGCTCAGGAACGGGACAGGCTACGGCACCGCAAGTACTCTGACCGCGATGCTTACCTGGCAACGGCAGAACAGCGAAAGGAACAGGCAAAGTCTTTGAGGGCTAAAGGCTTGTCATGGGCAGCAGTGGGAGAAGAGATGGGAATCAGTGCTACAGCCGCACGATTACTTGAGACAAGACAAGAAGATATCGACAATACTTAAAGTTGTTCCAAGAAAAGCGTTCATGTCCTCCGTATTACTAGTGGACACTACGGTCTTTGCATGTGCGCGTGTAATCCTTTAAAGGCCTTTTACAATTCCTTTGGGTTTTTTACTGATTCTTTTGATTTGTTTTTTGACTTTTTTGGGGGTTAGGTGTTGATTTTCCTAGAGATTTCCGAAGGTTAGTACAGCGGGTCGCGAAAAACGCGAAAAAATTTTCGGATCGAGCGAAGTCTGGCGAGGCGGGGCAGCGTCGATGATCGGAACCAATGAAATTTTCTCGATGCCGCCAAGAGCGTCTAAATTGCTTTTTAAGGCGATCTGAGAGGTACCCGCTACCATTGCACTACCTAGCCCGTTAAAATGGCTTATAGCGAAAGAGAAGGGCACTAAAACGGGCTTTGAAGTTAGATCCTCGTGGGAAGGGAGGTCATCAGCACAGGAGGGGGATCTAAACCATGGTTTTTGACAAGAAATAACCAATGGGACTTACGGGGTATTAACGCCTGTGCTAGTCTGTACGGACTTTATCCGTATTTAGGGGGAAACATGTCCGTTACCATTGACCGTTTCGACGTCCGTCTACCCGCTGACGCCAAGAGATTGCTGATGCAGGCTGCAGAAATTAGCGGGAACACACTCACCGCCCTTGTGCTAAATGCCGCGCTAGACAAAGCGCGGGACATTCTGGAAAACCACCGTCATTTCGTACTGAATACCCGCGAATGGCAGCAATTCACCGCCACGCTAGAAACTCCACTCGAACCCAACGAAGCTCTGAAAACTGCCTGGAATGATTACAAAGATGCTGGACTGAGCTAAGTGAAAATCGTTTTGCTTGATACTACGCGTCATGATCGAGGCAGTTTTTCCTGTGGCCATGCCGGATTGGACGAGTATTTGACGCGATACGCTAATCAGAATATGCGAAATCAATTAGCGCAGGTGTACGTGGCCGAAGATAATTGCGGCAAGATTCTGGGTTATTACACGCTTGCCGCTGCTTCTATCCGTCACGAAGAATGGTCAGAAACCCTTACTAGGCATCTACCGAAATATCCAATCCCTGCCGTATTGATTGGGCGTATGGCCAGTGACCGAAAAACACGAAATACCGGCCAGAAAATTGGATCGCATTTGCTAATTCATGCACTTAAACAAGCCTTACGCGCTTCAGACACTATCGGCGTGCAATGCGTCGTCGTGGACAGTAAACCGGAAGCAATTAGTTTTTATCAACGCTTCGGTTTTATCCCCCTAACACAGGACGGCCTAAAGCTATATTTACCCATTAACACGATTAAGAAAATGGAACAGGACAACGTCTAGTGTCGCCCTTTTCAACATCCAAGAAGCCGAGTTCACGGAACTCAAGACCATCATCCCTAGCCAGCCTGCTCGGGAACGGCACGCTGCGAGAGAGCGCGACCGTCGGCAGATGTCGGGTGCC
>CAUYTX010000194.1:0-3351 GCA_963575665.1 Gammaproteobacteria bacterium
GGCCGTATCACCACCAGAGAATCCGATCAGAGTTTCAACGCCACTAACCTTGATTGCAGCACTGGCTAACAAAGTCAAGGTGTCGCTCGCACTAGCGGACCCTAAAACTGTTTCTACGGCACTGACGCTGACCGAACCAGTAGTTAGGAGCGTGATAGTGTCTGTACCGGCAGAACTGATGATGGTTTCAATGCTGCTAACGCTCACGGCACCGCCGGACAGGAGAGTAACCGTATCATTGCCAGAAAGTCCGAGCAGAGTCTCAACGCTACTCACCGAGATTGCACCTTTGACTAACAAAGTAATGGTGTCTGTTCCAGTGGTTCCTAAAACGACCTCAATCTCACTGATTTTTACAGCACCACCGCTGAGGAGAGTAACTGTGTCACCGGCACCAGAAGCTCCGAGCAGAGTCTCAACGCTGCTCACCGAGATTGCACCGTGATTTAGCAAAGTAACCGTGTCCGCTCCAGTGGTTCCTAAAACTGTCTCTACGGCACTGACGCTGACCGAATTAGCAGTCAGGAGCGTAACAGTGTCTGTACCGGAAGAACTGATGATGGTTTCAATGCTGCTAACTTTCACGATGCCACCGGATAAGAGGGTGACCGTGTCTTGACCAGAAATCCCGATCAGGGTTTCGATACTACTCACCGAGATTGCGTCATTGGCTAGCAGGGTAATGGTATCCGTTCCAGTGGTTCCTAAGACTGTCTCAATCTCACTGATTTTTACAGCACCAGCGGAAAGGAGAGTGACCGTATCCGTGCTAGAAGCCCCGAGCAGAGTCTCAACGCTACTGACCGAGATTGCACCCTTGGTCAGCAAAGTAACCGTGTCAGTGCCAGAAGCACCCAATACGGTATTGATTGCACTAACCACGATAAATCCAGCAGTCAGTAACGTCAAAGTATCTACGTCGCTGCTACCCAAGACAGTTTCGAGCCCACCTACCCGAATGTGCTCCCCTGCCAAGAAAGTCAAAGTATCTACATCGGAGGAACCAATAACCGTCTCTACTGCCCCTATCTTAATTTTATCTGACCCAAGCAGGACTACGGTATCTGTTCCTACAGAACCCAAAATGCTGTCGACTCCGCTAACTCGAATTGCACCCGCATTTAAGAGGGTAACGGTATCAAGGTTAGAACTTCCTCCAATAATGGTTTCTACACTGCTCGCTACAAAACTACCAGCCGCTAACAGGTTGATCGTGTCCGAGCTAGTAGATCCAAGAACCGTGTTGATACTGGAAAGGGAAACATATCCAGCACTTAGGAATGTAACAGTATCGTCTCCAGTAGAACCTAAGACTGTCTCTACTGCTTTGACCTTAACAATATCTGCGGCTATCAAAGAAACAGTATCTACACCACTGGAACCTATCACATTCTCTATCCCACTGACCTTAATACTGTCTGCAGTGAGAATTGAAATGCTGTTTGGGGAAAGGCTCCCGATAATCGTCTCGACGTCACTAATGCTTACGAAATTAGATCCTAAAATGGCTAGGGTGTCGTTTCCAGAAGTACCGATTACTGTGTTAACGCCACTCACAGAAAGGCTACCTGCCGCCAGAAGAGTGATCGTTTCACTGGCAGAAGAACCAATGACAGAATCAACCCTGCTGATACTGACACTTCCCCCGTTGAGGAGAGTTACGACATCTGTCCCGATACTCCCAATGATGGTGTCCACACTGCCAAGCGAAATTTCACTGGCAACTAGCAAAGTAACGGTGTCTGTGGCGGAAGATCCCAAGACAGATTCAACAGCACTGATGCTGACACTTCCTGTTGAAAGAAGCGTCAATGTGTCAACCTCTGAGCTACCGACAACAGCCTCTATGCCACTGGTTTTTACCTTTGCTGCTGCAAGTAGGGTGATGGTATCTGCTCCACTTGCTCCAATGACTGTATCTACTCCATCAACTTTGACGTTAATGCCGGACGCCAGAAGGGTTAGAGTCTCTGTAGCAGACGTACCCAAGATGGTCTCTATGCTGCTGACTTGGATACTACCGCCAGTGAGCATGGTGACTGTATCCTGCGAACTCGTTCCCACTACCGTGTCGATACTACTGATTTGAATACTGCTTGCAGCTAACAGTGTCAACGTGTCAGAGCTGGTTGATCCCAAAACAGTCTCGACGTAATTGACACTCACGCTCGAGGCACTTAAGAAAGACACTGTGTCATTGCCTGTCGTACCTAGAACGGTTTCGACAAGTTTTACCTTGACACTGTCTTCTGCGAGGAGCGTCAACGTATCCACTCCCGCTGATCCGACCACTGTTCCTACATCACTAACTTTAACAGCACCTCCGGTGAGAAGCGTTACGGTGTCTACTCCTCCCGAACCGAAGATCGTTTCAATGCTGCTAATCGAAACACTGCTTGAAGCTAAAAGGGTAACCGTATCAGCACCCGTCGCTCCGAAGACGGTTTCTACATTGCTGATTGTAATATCATCTGCTTTGAGAAGCGTAACAGTATCGCTTTTTGTAGACCCAAGAATAGTATCTACGTTGCTTACGCTGAGGTTTGAAGATGTCAAGAGTGAAACGGTATCTACACCCGCGGTGCCTAGGACGGTTTCAATCCCACTGGCGGAAACGTTATCTGCAATCAACAAGGAGACGGTATCTGTATTTGCGGACCCCAAAACAGTTTCCACACCACTAATCTTGAGGCTCCCCGCAGTAAGCAGGGTTAACACGTCGGCGTTTTCACTTCCGAGGACGGTCTCGACGCTGCTTACCTTGATGCTATCCGAAGCCATTAAAGTAATAGTATCTACGCCAGAAGATCCTACTACTACCTCTACATCGCTAATCTGAATTGCGGCCGCCGCTAGCAGGGTGACGGTGTCAGTCCCAGTGCCCCCTACGATTGTCTCAACACCGCTAACAGCGATACTCCCTGAAGTTAATAGAGTAACGGTGTCGGTGTTTCTACTTCCAAGCAACGTCTCTACGCGACTGATCTCGATGCTGCCTAACGTGAGTAATGTGACTGTATCGGTACCCGTAGAACCTAAAACAGTTTCAATGTTACTGACACTAATACCTACAGAACTCAAGAGGGAAATCATGTCATCGCCTGTCGTGCCTATCACGGCTTCGACAGCTCGTACCTTGGCACTGCCTTCTGCGAGGAGTGTCAACGTATCTAGTCCAGCTGATCCAATAATGGTTTCTACGTCACTGACTCGAACTGTACCTCCGGTGAGAAGCGTTACGGTATTGATCCCGCTCGAACCGAAGATCGTTTCGATGCTGCTGACGGAAACCGCACCTAAAGTCAAAAGGGTAAGCGTATCATTGCCCGTCGCTCCGAGGACGGTTTCTAC
>CAUYTX010000195.1:0-3318 GCA_963575665.1 Gammaproteobacteria bacterium
TTAATAAATACGGTGAAGATAATTTTAAATTAGAAATTATTTTAGAATGTGAAAATGTTAATACATATTCAGACACAAGAATTAGAAGAAAAATATATAAACCCCGTTAAAAATGGATTCGTTTCACATCCAGTAATTGATTACCAAACTAATGCAATTCATGCTCAATACGAAAAAAAAGATGTCATCATCTTTAATTTCAAAAAGTATGGGTGGTTAAACGATAACAGATTTAACACCTACAACCTATCATTAGGACCAGCAGGTATAACAATTGAAATACTATTATGAATATAAATAATAAATACAACATAGGAGACACTGTTTATGTTAGAACAGATGTAAATCAAATACCAAACATAGTAATTGCTATCACGATTTATAGTGATACTTACCACACATATAAAATAAATTCAATGGACAATTGTAGTGACTATCGTGACTATGAAATTTCAAGTGAAAAAAATTTAGTATTAAAAATAGAAAATTATTAAAAAACAAACAAATTATGGAAAACAAAAAATGGTCAAGAGAACAGGCGGAACAGAATAAGAATGAATTAATTGGGGAATTAAAAGAATTACCCATATCCGAAGATAATTTAGATTGGGTCACAAAAGAGCTTAATCAACTTATTGATGAGGAAGAAGTAAAACAAAAAACATAGAGTATTATGAAAAGTCCATTAACTGGAAAAGAAATGAAATTAATGTCGGAACCATCCACATTAAGATACAAAGGAAAAGAATACGATGTGATACACCACTTCTACCTATGTGAATTAACAAACGAAGAATTCACAACAACAGAATTGGATGAGAAAAATTTAGAAGAATTATATAATCAAATAAATTAAAATATGTGGGATATAGTAGTAATACAAAAAGAAGGTGACAATTATATAGTAATGACACCAAATGGTGATGTACATTGTATATCAGAAGAAACTTTTCAAACTTTTGAAAGAAATGGTAGAGTCAGTTATGACCCTGAACATAAAAAAATGTAATTAAAATGGTAAATTATATAGAACAACAAGAACCAGCAGCATTTTTGGTTTCACCACCAAGTCATGTTGGTGGTTATAGAATAGGAAATTATAAAACAAATTATATTCAATTTAATTTGATTAAAAAACCTAATTGGTTAAACAGACAATGTATGAGGATATTTTTAGGTTGGTATTGGTTTGACGATTTGAGTAATTCATAATATTTATAATTAAAGATGAATCATAAAGATTATGAGGAATTACAAAAATTTTATAAATCATCAACTAAAATTTTTATATTCACAGTAGTATTTTCTTTAATTTTGATTACGATTTTCTTAATCAAATTAAATAAATAAAATAAAAGCGTGTGATAAATACGCTTTTTTTGTTTTTACTAATATTTATAATAAAACAAAAAAATTTTAAGTGAGAAAAGAACTGGGAAATATAATGGTAACCAAGAAAAAATAGTAATACCAAATACAACAGAATCCTTATCATCTGGGTTAATCAAACTAGGTGTCACGAAATAACCTCTTAGACAATTTAAGTCATGATGTATTTTCTGAACTAAATCAACAGGTATTTTAGTTTCAAATTCTGATTTTTCAAATGTTTCTGGATTGTAGTAATCCGCTTTGTAATTTTCCATAATTTTTTTATTTTTTAATTTGATAATGGTGCTTTAATTGTTGGGTGTGATTGATAATTTACTATTTCAAAGTCACTTATTTCAAATCCTTGTAAATTAGTATCCAATGGACCTTCCCCACATTCTCCACTTTGTGTCTTCCAGAATTCTGTATTGATGTTTAGTGTTGGTAATGGAAAAGGTTCTCTTGTATGTAAATTAGGTCTAATTCTATACTTTCCAAAATACTCAGATAATCCTCCTCCAAATGGTACTTGCTGGTCAAATGCTATTTGAAATGCTTCTTCACCCATTGCTTGTTTTAGTACCTCTACTCTTTCTTCAATAGTAAAATACCTACCAATTTGTTCCTTGGCTTGTTCAATATGATTTGAATACAAATGAACGTCTCCAAGGTTACCAATTAGTTCATCTGCAACCATATTAACTTCTTTTGCTATTATTTCTAATAACAGACCATAAGAAGCAATGTTGAATGGTAAACCTAAGAATGTATCTCATTATATTCATATAAGGTCGTTAATCTTACACAGTTCTCTTATGAACTTCTTTATGTTTCCATAAAGATTAGACTATATCACAACCCAAATATTTTTGGGTTTTCATCTTTTCCACTCACTTGAATGTACTCCCTGTCGGGATAGTCGTTAGGCATTTATTTATATTGATAATCTGGGTAATTAACACTTTTAATTCTGTTTAAAATTGTTGCTGGTTTAACATTGAAAACTCTAGCACATTCTGATAAAGATTTAAACTCTTCATTGTTAACAATTACTATTTTTTCTTGGTTACCATTATATTTCCCAGTTCTTTTCTCACTTAAAATTTTTTTGGTTTGTTGTGAATGTCGTTTATTAAAAAATGGGTTATTTTCACCACTTCTATCTAAACATTTTATACATTTTTTTGTCACACTATCTATTCTAGAACCACATTCACAAAAAGTTTTACCACCTTTCCAATTAGGGTTATCACTTTTAAATCTTGGTTCTTGTTTAGGTGCCTTTCTAAGGTTTTCAATCGCTTTTTTGATTATATTAACTTTATTTGGGTGGTTAGATATTAAATCACCACCACTAGCACTTTTTGAAACATTGTATAATTCACTAAAAGATGTTGAATTTAATAACTCTTGTTCTTTATCTTTATAGTTTTCACATTCTAAAATAATTTCTAATTTAAAATTATCTTCACCGTATTTATTAAACGCTCTTTGTAAATGAATACAATGATGTTTATTTTTTCTAAGTTCGTTAAAATGTCTTAAAGTTCTTTTTTTTATTTCTTTAGTACTACCTAAATAATATTTATTGGTGTCTAAATTAATAATTTTATAAATGTATCCCATAATGTTTTTATTATAAATATGTGGATAAATTAAAAAGTAACTCTAAAACGGTATCATCATCATAAAATTTAGCACGGGATTGTCTACAACATGACTTGTTTAGGTATTCCCCGTTTAGATGAATTTTTCGAAACATATTACTATGTTAAGCCGCAGATTTTTCGTTTACGGAACGTTGACTCCACATCAATGAGATTGCTCTGGTTGGTAAATTATGTATCTCTGATGCTATATTTTTAAATTCAATTCTAGAATCTATACCGTTATAGGTTTCACCTTCATAAGGTTTTTCCATAGTACCTCTTTGCTTAGGTGTCAACC
>CAUYTX010000196.1:0-3317 GCA_963575665.1 Gammaproteobacteria bacterium
ACAATAAATCCAACGAAATCAGTAACTTGTGAATCCAACTGCGTAACTCCTAACTGTTTTTTTCTACGGAGGTAGAAAACATGTTTCGCAAGATCTTGTTCTTAACGTTTTGTGTCTGGGTTTCCGTATCAACTGATTCCGTTGCCTCTTGGCGAGGTAGCGACGCCGATAGTTCTCCCCAAGAATCCAAAAATACTAGATTTGGTGTTCGGGTTGCGCTGGTCATCGGAAATGGTGCTTACCAGGATACGGAGTCTTTGCCAAAACTCGCAAATCCTCCGAATGATGCCGAAGATATTGCAGCTGCTCTGCGGAAGTTCGGTTTTGAGGTTCTATCTGGGAAGAATCTTGCTAAGGATCCCATGGAAGAAATGATTGCCGAATTTGGACGAAAGGCCAGAGACGCTGAAGCTGCGTTGTTCTACTTTGCAGGACACGGTCTTCAGAATAAAAACCAAAATTATCTGATGCCTGTTGATGCTAAAGTACGCAGCTTAGCTTCAGTTAGCAAAGATGGTGTTAACCTGAATTACCCACTTGAGGAAATGGAAAACGCAAGGACTCGAGTCAATATCGTTCTTTTGGATGCGTGTCGTAATAATCCATTTGGCGAGTTTCGGAGTGCTGGGGGACGTGGGTTGGCGGTTCCAAGTTCCGTACCCGAAGGTACCGTAATTGTGTATGCCACAGGCCCTGGCAAAACTGCTTCTGATGGCCAAGGCCGTAATGGTGTCTTTACGGCCGGCCTCCTCGATGCATTCAAAGGCACTGATTTGAACCTAGACGATGTGCTCACAACTGCCAGTGAACGTGTAGACGAAATGACTGATCACCAGCAAATGCCTTATGTCAATGGGCCTCAGCTTGTGAAGAAGCGTTTTCGGTTTGCAGGTGCTCCGGTTGCAAGTACTCCGGCCGTTTCTAGTGCTCCGACCATTGTCGCCCAAGTGGCACCACCTGTTGCAGTTCCGGTATTTGTGCCCCCAGTACTTGTGCCCCCGGCATTGCAAACACCGGTTCCAGTAGTTCAAGCACCAGTAAAACCGGTGCCCAGTCGTCAAAGATCTAAATCTCAAGCAAAAGGAAAACCAGTGGTCAGTGCTGCTCCGATCCATGGTCGTTACTTAGACAACGGAGATGGCACAGTCACTGATGTAGTGAACAAACTTCGTTGGAAACGTTGCGCAGAGGGCCAGACTTGGACTGGCAATACTTGCGCAGGAGAAGTCAAAGCACACAAGTGGGACGAACTCCCGAAACCTTCCGATGGCTGGCGGGTGCCCACTTAGAAGAGGCAAAGACCTTGCTGTACTGCAAAAGCACAAAAAAATGGGGAGAATCCTTGGCAGTCACCAAAGATTCCGAATTACGTCCGGGTGAGTATGAAGAAAGGTACGTGTGCGGAAAAGAAATCAGTCGCACCAGTGACAGCCCTTCTATAGATCAAGATGTATTCGTGAATACTCCTTTTTGGACGTGGACTTCTAGTGAATACTCAGTGTTCCCCGGGTTTACCTGGGTTGTTAATTTTTTTGATGGATACGTCTACTATTACAACCAAGGGAGCACTAGTCCAGTACGCCTTGTGCGTGAAGTTGTGAACTAGAAAAACTCCGTGCGTTCCGAACACAATCGGCCACGGAGATCCCATCTCGCCAATTCGCTCGGGTGAAAAGCCCAGGCGATTGCGCCAACGCTTGATCGATTTTAGCAACGCGGTCTAAGTGACCTAATTCATATTGAGGGATCGCGCGGGGCCAGAGAATTGTAGTTTGCAGAGTGGGAGATCCTTGGATCCCAAGAATGGGCCGAAGATCCTCCAAAACCTGAAGGATCAGTTCTTTTTCTTTCCAGGTACTGATCTCTGGGTGACGCGCACCACCTAGAAAAGAAGTAATGAGAACTTGTCTTGTTGGAGCACGATCTGGAAACAGCGAAGAAGAAAACAGGCAACCTAGGGTAGTAAGACCACAACGACGTGGAATCAACAATCCAAAACCATTCAGAGGATGCTTGATCTGCTCTCTACGAAAACCCAATGCTATTGAGGCCACTGGAGGGTAAGAGATAGCACGTAAGGTTTCTGCGGCTTCTTGTGAAAAAGGAGCCACCAAATCTGCCGTTTTATCTGCTGGCAAGCAAAGGACTATGTTTCGTGCTGAGACATGTCCTTTTGCATGATGAACTTGCCAGCCTCCTGGTACACGACTCAATTTCGTGACCTGGACTCGCGTGCGTACGGATTCTGGACCGAGCGCATTGGCTACCCCGCGGGCTAAAGTTTGAATCCCACCCGAAAAAGAGATCAATCGTCCAGAGGGCGTAGGCCCGGTCTTTTTGCCTGATAAGCCACGAATAATCATCCCACGTAGGAGAGAACCGTATTGAGCTTCTAGGGCATAGACTTTCGCCGTAGCAGCGCGTACCGAGAGCTTTTCGGGATCTCCTGCATAGACTCCAGAGATAAAAGGATCAATAGCCCAATCCAAAAACTCTTGTCCAAGACGACGGCGCACAAATTCTGCTACAGACTCTTCTTGAGAAGCACGCCCAATAAAAGGCTCCGCAAACAACCGAAGCTTTCCAGCTACGGAAAACAAAGGAGAGCCTAAAAACGCGATCGGGCCGAGTGGTAAAGGGACTAGCCTTTGGTTTTTGAATAGATAACGACGTTTTCCCAATGGGCTGGCTACTTGAAGCTTGGCATCCAACCCGACGCCTTCAATCAGTTCACCCAATGCATCTGTGTTTTCTAGGGTAGAGTTTGGACCCCGTTCAATCAAAAAACCATTACGGACGTGGCTTCGTAAAGTACCACCTACTTCTAATTCTGCTTCCAAAACACGAACGGAGTAGCCACGCTGTTTGAGGAACCAGGCAGTAGACAAACCTGAAATACCACCACCCACGATGGCATACTCTACCGGTACATTAGGATCGATCAAAGTTCGGCTACTCTCAGTTGATTTTTTGTAGATTGCCGTCTATGATACCTCAATTATGGTAGATGTACCTTGGAACCCCTGATTTTGGGGCGATTAGCTCAGTCGGGAGAGCGCTGCCTTCACACGGCAGAGGTCACTGGTTCGAACCCAGTATCGCCCACCACCTTGCTAGTTTTTCTCAAAAAGAAACCGCAGACCCTAAGAAATGTCTGCGGTTTTTGTTTGTGGAGCCGAGGGGGATCGAACCCCTGACCTTCGCATTGCGAACGCGACGCTCTCCCAACTGAGCTACGACCCCGAAAAAATCAAAAAACTAACTAACCTGAGTTCGACGTAAGAAATAATGTAAGTTATTGTATCAGTTATGTTTTC
>CAUYTX010000197.1:0-3229 GCA_963575665.1 Gammaproteobacteria bacterium
ATTTGCTGCTGCAATTCTTAAGAACCTTACGAATTGATCAACTCTGTCAGCATCAGAAAACTCACCATCTTTAATTTGCTCAAGACCAGCAATCCAGGCATCTACTAACAAGATGCCTTTTTTGCCTAATTTTACAGCCAGAACAGAGCGAATTACGACCAATGTCTGCAATGCAATTTTGGAATCAGTCGGAGTTTTTGAAAGTAAGAATAAAGCTACACATGAAATGATAAATAACATTCCAATGACAAGAAGGCCCTGCCAATTGGAAAGCAAAGAAGTTAGCTGTGTGAGATCCATTTTAGCAATCCTTAGCTACAATATCATCATCGTCAGAAGATCTATCAATATCCAAATCAATATCTGTAGTGAGAGGAATAACCAATTCATCCTTAATCGGAGCAGTATCCTTTTCATCAGCCCAAACTACACCTTCATTTGAAGCAACAACTTCATCACCTGCTGCATCTGTAAACTTTTCGATCTTGCCCGTGGCTCTTTTGATCATTGCCATTTATGTGTACCTCTAATTATTAATTGTGGAAACATACTTTGAAAGTATTTCTTCCTGTTCATCAGTTAAACTGTTAGGATAATTATACAAAAATGTAATGTAAAAATCACCCCTATTTAAATCAGGCTTTGGTATTCCTTCATTTTCAAACTTAATTAAACTATCTAGCTTTGTAAACTTTTGAATTACAATCTCTTTTTCGTTGCCATCAGGAAACTTAATTATCTTTTTTGTTCCAATTATTGCTTCAACTGGGTTCAAAGATACCTTCTTGATTACATTACCCTGATTGTCAAACTCAAAATCTGGATGTGGATTTAAGCCAAACTCTAATATTGCTTTCCCAGGAGGATGATTAGGGTTCTCTTGATTTCCTCCATCTGAAATTATAATTGCAGAAAATAATTGGCCTACTTTAATTGTTACTGCTCTCTGTATAGATTCGTTCAATAATCCTTGGCCATGACATTGACCACAAATTATATCTAACTTCCAGCCTTTACCTCTGCAATCGTTACAAGGCCCTAATATTTGTTCAAAAAAGAATCCACCATGATTGAATGTTTGTTTATTTTGCCCAGAGCCCATACAAGTGCGACAGACTTGCTTTGCTCCAGACCCGCCTTCTCCATTACAGGTTCTACAAAATACTCTTCTTTGATAAAGAATATTTTTATTTTCTTCTTTAAATAAGTCTTCTAACGATAGATTGACTTTTATAGTTATTGGCGTATTGAATGATTGAGTTTTGACAACATTCCAATGATCAAAAGGGTTGTGTTGTTGAGGTGGATTGTCATACCTATTTCTATTATTAGGATCACTTAAAACTGAATAAGCTTCATTAATTTTTTTAAACTTTTCTTCTGCGTCAGGTTCTTTATTAATGTCTGGATGGTAAGTCTTGGATAACTTCCTATATGCTGACTTAATTTCTTCAGAAGAAGCAGATCTACTAACACCTAAAATTTCATAATGATCTTGCATACTTTTATGTATACAGGTTATCTATTTATCTTGTTAAGCAATTCAATAATTTTGTTAGAAGGACAAGCTGCATTTTGTCCAACTCCAACATCAGCATGTTGACCAGTTACACCCATCACACAGCCAGCTACAGTTCCATCTGTAAGGACTAACATTCCTCCAGATGCACCTTCTAAAATATCAGCATCGAAAAAAAGGATATCCATCCATGCCTGGCTTGGTGCTTGATCTCCTAATGTTTGATGTATATTAGTAATTCTTCCAACCGTAGCAGTATCATGGAATCCTTCTGGAGAACCTAAGACTGCTATAATATCGCCAACCTCAACGGTATCGGAATTAGCTAGTTTGACTGCTGGAATTGTCTTAGCAATTGCAGGAGCTAAAACTATTCCAGCATCATAATTTGGATCAGATATTTGCAGTTCTGCTGGGTAAAGAGATTGTCCATCAAATGTAACTTTAATTTCATGAGGTTTCTTTGTCAATACTGGAGGTACAACATGAGAAGCTGTAACAATATAACCCTCTCCGACATGAAAACCACTACCTGTCCAGCTTTGGTTACCTGCATCAACATAGATTGTGCAGGATGATTGAATTGCTGTTTGGATGATTTTTTTTACTGGGTCTTCTATTTTTTGACCCAGTTTAATTCTCCACGCAAGGGAGTCAGCATTGAAAGAAAATAAACTCATTTACTTATAACCTTGTACATTATATCCTTTTTCTCAACAGGTCCGAATCTTCTTGAATCATCAGAATTATCTATATTATCGCCTAACAGATAAACATGATTTCTAGGAACAATTTGCTTCATAACTAAATATTGATCATTGCCTTTATAATATTTCAAAGCCATAACACCAACATGTTCATCATAAATTTCAACTTTTTCGGAATGTAAGCCAAGTACATAATAATAAACCTCATTATCTACAAACTTAATTCTTTTAATAATTGTTTCACTGTAATCATTTTTTGCTACAACAATGTCATCAACAGAAAAATTATTGGTTTTTACAGCAAGCAGAACTTGATTATTTTTGAGATTAGGGAGCATTGAATCTCCCTTCACCACAACAATTTTAAAAGGAACCGCCCATAGAGCCAACACGACTACAATACATGTCAAAAATTTTAAATATTTTCTCATTGCACTTCTCCTATATGCAGAAGAAGAGCTGAAAGATTTTTGTTTTTTGCCTTTTGGCTCTTTTTATATTAATTTTTCTGGTAATGGTTGAGGGTCTTCAACAATTTGTGTCACTACAGAAACTTTATAATGATCAGGATTTATGTTGGCAAAATTAGGGACACCATATCCCCAAGTTTTAAATAGTGATGGTTCTGGATCATATGAAGCTATTGCAAAAGGCCTCAGATATGCTATTGATGCTAACTGTGATATTATTAATTTATCACTTGGCGCCCCTTCTCAGCCACCACAAGAAATACACAACTTAATCAAAGAAGCAGCACAAAAGGGAATCATTATTGTTGCAGCTGCTGGAAATGATGCTGGAAATGTAAATTTCCCAGCCCGTTATGATGAAGTAATTGCTGTAGCCGCCCTTGATAAAAATGGAAACTTGGCAACATTTTCTTCTAGAGGACAAGAGGTAGATGGAGCTGTCCCAGGTGTTGACATATATTCCACTCACTTTAATAATGGTTATGCAAAGATGTCTGGTACAAGCCAAGCTTCACCATTTTTAGCAGGAATGT
>CAUYTX010000198.1:0-3214 GCA_963575665.1 Gammaproteobacteria bacterium
ATAAAAACCAACATCTATGGGACTTTTTAATAGTCTGCATGCAAAAAAATATAATTTATAGTGATCGAGATTTTTACAATTTTTCAAAAGCATGTAATATTAAAGTTGACATGAAGCATGCAATGGATGATTTTTTTAATCCAATCGGCACTAAGATTGTAGATGGTAACAAAGCGATTTTTGAAGTAACAAAGTCTTTGCTAGGACCTTGTTATGTTCATCCTCAGGGAACAAACCCAAAATCTGTAAAATATAATATTTCAAATATTATTCAAGAACTCAAATTAAGCCAACAAAATATTTCTCCAAGAGAAAAGCTTAAGAAGATCACAGATTACATCGAGCTTCTTGGTTAATAAAAAAACCCTCCATTCGGAGGGTTTTTTATTCAGTAGCGCATATTATGTACCTCTTATATATCATACCATTAAAAAAATGAACTTGTAAGGATTTCTTACAAGTTCATTTACATTCAATTAAAAAGGTTTGATGTATTGAATAAACTTAGCAATGTAAGCTGTTAACTTTGCAACAGTTGCCTTTTTAAGCATAAGATTATAATCAGCTAAAGCCTTGTTATATAAATCAGCTCTAAATAAAGTAATCTCTTTACTAGCTAATGCAGACACTTCATTTTCATCAGTGTACTTTGCATCAATTGCAGCAATATCTACAAGCTCTAAATTGCCTACAGCAGTTTCAAAATACTGCTTTGTTTCTTCATCTTGTAGAACATCATAAGCATCCAAAGAATCTTTAATATAAAGTTTTAAATCTTCTTTTAATGATAATAATGATTGATTAAGTTTTGTATCTAATAAACTATCAATTTCTGCCTTAGTAATCGAATCAACAGGTAAAGGCGCTGGAGTTGGAACAGGATTAGGAGCAGGCTGTGGATTTGGTTGAGGGATTGGCTGAATAGCATTTCCTTCACCAATAAAATTACCACTGTCCCAAATCTGCATATCCTTAGCTTGCATTTGACCAACATCAGTCAATTTTACATTTGCAAGATTACCATCTTCAACCATTGGACATGCATCTTCACCCATTCTCGTCCATGCCCAAGTTGCAAATCCAATAACATTTGGATATAACTTTGAAAGCTTCTGCATCTCAATGTTAATGCCTTTCTGCCATTCAACATCTCCACAGCCATACTCCTCAACAATTACTGCTACACCCTTATCCAATATTGGCTTTAGGTTTGGAATAACTTCTGTTGCGCCGTTATAAGCATGGTAAGCGTATGCGTCAACTAACAGAGGATCAATTAAATCATTTGCTTCTGGGGTTGTATTTTCTTTTGACCACTTAGATGTTGGACAAATAAGAAAAGCGTCAGCATCAATAGATCTATAAATTGTTGCTGCCTTTTGAAGAATAGGCTTGCACAAACTCCAATCTCCAATATCGTTAGGTTCGTTTGTAAGACAAACCCACACTGGTAAACCCTTCCAATTATTAGCCATAAGTTCAATAAGTTTATAGAAACCTTCTGACTTCTCGTATAAATCATTGCCTGTTGGAATATGTTGAGGTCCAACAATTACATGACATCCAGCGGTAAGCATTTTACCAATAGTATCTTGAATTCTATTTCTATAAATATGGTCAGCAATATATTTATCTGGATTAAATAAAAATCTTAAAAACTTATGACCAAGATACTTTAATGAACCAAAATAGCCAATTCTATTATAGTCGGGTGATTCTGACCATAAATATTGGTTACCGTAATTACCGCCTCTTATAGCTGTAATTGCATTAGCGCCAGTAGTGCCTTCATAAATATTGTATGGAGTGCCATCGAGTTTTACCAATTGTCCATTACTAACTCTAAGTCTTGGAGGAAGTTTTGAATCAGGACATTTCGTGACCCAGCTATCACCACCGACTTGAATGTTAATACCTGGCCAAACCCAGTTCTGTAATTTCCAATTGTAATCAAATAATCCAAACTGTAAATTATGAATACCACTTACATTTGGATAATCAAAAACAATTTCGCCTTCAGAATACCAATATGGATCAGGGCCATCAGCTACCTTTGTTGCACCGTCAGGAAGAACATTTGCGCCGTCTTTTCTAGCGTATGCAATCCAAGGTTGTTGAAACATTGAAGCGCCTTTAGCTAATAAGAACCAACCACCCCAGGTAGTAAAAGTCTTAGCTGGCATCTTAATGATATATGGAATGTGTAATTTGCCATCAGGAGCTGGGTCTTGAATCTTATTAGTCAAGATTTCTACAAATGGAGCCTTAACCCTTTTTTGTTTGGTAGTTATCTCAAATGAAACATTTTCAGCCATCTGATCTGCAAGAACTGTCCAATGGTAAGTAAAGAAAATAAATCTAAAACTATCATATTTTCCAACATCAAATGTGCTTATATCAAAGTTAAAAGTTTGAGTTTCTCCAGAAAATAAACTAAACTTAAAATATTTTTTAGCTGCATCATCATTTGGAACCCAGTTAACCCATTGCTCTGTAGTTTGTCCAGTTGTTGGGTTTGTGTAAGTTCTTCTCATCCAAACTTGACATAAATCTGCATCAATTGGTGCTGATGGGTTTGTTGTTCTGATCTTTAAGTTCACATCTCCAAGATCTACAGTTGGAATTAATTCAAGTTTTTCGAAAAATGATGCAAATGAAGATACTTGAAAATCTTCAAATTTGCTCTTGTTTACTTTGTCAATTAAATTGAAATCTTCTTGTAATTGTTCGTTCGGCTTGTAAAAGATTTCACTAATTTCTACGCCCTTTTCTTGTACCTGGTTAAAATCAGTAGGTAGTTTCTTGTTAAAAAAATTAAACATATACACTCCTTTGAGCATAAAGCTCTTGTGGTAATAATACTATTATAAACGCTTTGAAAATCCATTATCATTGCAATGCTTAATAATGAAGACTATAATCTTGTATGTTCATATTTTCAAAAGCTTTTCCGCTTCTTAAAAAGGGCTATAGAATCCGTCATAAAAGATGGCCTGATCTTTATTTTATTACACTTAAAGAAAATAAAGTTTATGATAGTTCTGGTAATTTGTACACCCAAGACTTTGATGAATACTTTGATAAAAATTCTGAAGTTTCAGATAACGCTGGTCATGTGTGGGAGATATATTACGAAATTATGGACGAGAACTTATGAATGAAAAAGAATGGATTGATAAAATTAAAAAAGAATGCATTCTCAATATAGGTAATT
>CAUYTX010000199.1:0-21108 GCA_963575665.1 Gammaproteobacteria bacterium
ATCTTGTGAAGGCGTCGTGCGCAGGAGGAGATTCATTCTTTGGCGAAACTCTAGCCGCTTCTGTACAACTATAAGAACGCTGAGCAGCAATTAAAAATTGGATGTAATCTTGTTCTGTACATTTTGCTTTGTTCATCTTATTATCCTAACAAATTTTGACCAACTGCGTAACTCCTATCTTGTTTAGAAGAAAGAAAAAAATTCCATTTTTGCCCATTAGTCGAGACTACTATTGGGACTCTGGTTTGAAGCGCATGTTGGAGGAAAGGAGGTTTAGCTTCGTTGCTCTGCCAAGGTTGTTTGACTTCGACAAAAGCAATCGGTT
The DNA here is from genome assembly GCA_963575665.1 of Gammaproteobacteria bacterium. Lineage (GTDB taxonomy): Bacteria > Pseudomonadota > Gammaproteobacteria > CAIRSR01 > CAIRSR01 > CAUYTX01. The sequence continues at coordinate 326 of CAUYTX010000199.1, forward strand.
TGTTAGCAGGATGGCATAAAGCGTAGTCAACCTGTCGGCCAGATTGGGAGTATTGCGGGAAAACGACCTGCGTGTCGTAGGTTGGCCAAGAGAGAGTATGCAAGATGCGCAAGACAATACCTTGCGAAACCAACGCCTGATTCATGAAGCGGCCAGACTTTATACCTACCCGGATATCTTCAATATCTTGCTCTAAAGTCATGGCGTTACCTTGCTCTAAAAACCATGGTATGTACGTAGCTAAATCGTTACAATAAACTATTGACTACAAATCCTATCATGGCCTAAATACTATGTCTTTTTTACAAGGTAAGCGCGCGCTGATCTGCGGCGTTGCGAACAATCGGTCTATTGCCTATGGCATTGCCCATGCCATGAGGCGTCAGGGTGCAGAACTAGCCTTTACCTATCAGGGTGAAAAGCTAAAAGAGCGCGTGGAGCGCGTTGCTGAAGAAGTGGGCTCCGATATTGCCATTCCTTGCGATGTGGGCAGTGATGCTCAAATTCAGGAGATGGCAGATACTCTTGCAAAACGCTGGGATTCTCTCGATATCCTAGTTCACTCGATTGCCTTCTCCCCCAGAGACCAACTAGAAGGCACCTATCTTGAACACGTGACACGTGCTGGATTTGCCACAGCACACGAGATCAGTGTGTACAGTTTTGCCGCCCTTGCCAAAGCAGTTCTGCCACTCATGAAAGGGCGTAACGGTGCAATGCTCACCCTTACTTACTTGGGTGCCATTCGTGCCATCCCTTTTTATAACGTCATGGGATTGGCTAAAGCAGCCCTAGAAGCCGAAGTTCGTTACATGGCAGACGGTTTAGGTGCGCAAGGGATTCGGGTCAATGGGCTTTCGGCTGGGCCAGTCAAAACCTTGGCTGCTTCTGGCATTTCGGATTTCCGCAAACTTTTAGATTATGCAGAATGCAATTCGCCCCTACGTAGAAACGTGACGATTGAGGAAATTGGGAACGTCGCCGCATTTTTGTGTTCTGATTTGGCTTCCGGCATTACCGGAGAGATTACCTATGTAGATGCTGGTTTTAACATCACTGGAGTGGTGGTGCCACCTTAATGGACGCGCTTCCGATTTTTCTAAACGTCCGAAATCGCCCTTGCCTCTTGGTAGGTGGGGGTGGGGTCGCTGCGAGGAAGGCAGCTCTCTTGTTGGAGTGTGGTGCATCCGTGCAAGTGGTAGCACCTAACTTAGGATCCGAAATCCGCGTTTGGCATGAATCTGGTCAGATACATTGGCGTTGCGGTGTATTTAGTGAAAATGACCTAGTAGGAATGATCTTGGTCATTGCTGCCACGGATGATCCGGAAGTGAATCGCCAAGTTTCCGTGTTGGCGCGCCAAAGAAATTTGCCCGTAAACGTCGTAGATGCTCCTAGTCTTTGCACTTTTACAGTACCGTCGATTATAGATCGTTCTCCATTAGTGGCCGCTATTTCAACTGGAGGTGCAGCACCAGTACTGGCTCGCCTGCTGAGAGCGCGTTTGGAAACGCTGATTCCAGCGACGTATGGTCATTTGGCCAGTTTGGCTGCAAAATTCCGAGATCCTGTCAAAAAACACTTTCCTAATCCTCCTGATCGAAGGCGTTTTTGGGAAAAGGTGTTGGTTGGGCCGGTAGCAGAATTGGTTTTTTCTGGTCGGCAAGCAGCTGCGGAATCTGCTTTAGCAGAAACGCTATCCAATACAAATAGCAACCCTTCAGGAGTGGGCGAAGTATATTTGGTAGGGGGTGGGCCAGGGGATCCTGATTTATTAACTTTTCGTGCTCTAAGGTTAATGCAACAGGCTGACGTGGTAGTACACGATCGATTGGTTTCGGAAGCTGTCCTCAGTTTGACCAGACGCGATGCAGAACGTATCTATGTGGGTAAAGAACGTAATAACCACGTAGTACCCCAAGAGGATATCAACACACTATTGGTGCGATTAGCAAAAGCGGGAAAACGTGTGTTGCGTCTTAAAGGAGGAGATCCCTTTATCTTTGGTCGGGGCGGAGAAGAAATCGAAACCTTGGCTGCTGAGGGTATCCCGTTCCAAGTAGTACCCGGAATTACGGCTGCTTCAGGTTGTGCTGCCTACGCAGGAATCCCGCTGACCCACCGCGATTATTCGCAATCTTGCGTTTTTGTCACTGGGCACACCAAAGATGGACGCATGGATCTCCCTTGGAAGAGTCTAGCGCAGCTTAACCAAACGGTAGTCTTTTACATGGGACTTACAGGTCTTCCAGTGCTTTGCCGAGAATTGATAACACACGGTTTGCCTTCGGATACTCCTGCAGCTCTTGTCGAACAAGGTACTACTCCGCAACAACGGGTGCACATTGGAACCGTAGAAACCTTACCCGAAATTATGGAGGGCCAAACAGTGCGACCACCGACTCTTACTATCGTTGGTCACGTTGTAAAACTTCACGATCGACTTTCTTGGTTCACGCCGGAACAGGACAGCAAAACGTAACACCTTAGATGCCACCTTCTGACGGCAACACGGCAGGAGGTGCAATACCCACTAATACTTGGTCTCCTGCAGCAAAACGTCCTTTTCCATGCACGCGGATCGCTGTTTCTTTCTCGTATCTAGTTTCCACCGTGGCGGTGTTTGAAAATGTATCAAACTTTCGGGCAAAATCTGCGTTGGTTCCCATCTGACCCGGAACTAAACGAAGAGCGTTTACGGGGGTTAGTGTAACTTCCATGTGGTTTTGCAGCCCACTCTCTTCTGGCAAATCCAAATACAAGAGATCTCCCTCCACTTCTAATATTGTGCTCAAGAGCGGTCGTTTAGTCACCACAGTTCCTATCCAAGACAATAAATCTTCTAGGATAACGGTCATACCTTCTTCAGGACTGAAACTGAGTGTGATATGACGTTGTTCTACCAATCCACCCATTAGACCTTCGTGGATAAAGACTTCCATGTCTATGTGGTTCGTCCGTAAAGAAGACTTCCAGGGCATCCAACTTTGTTCTTCTGTTTGTGATAGATCCCACAAAATTACAGAGAATACTAATTCTGCATTACTAGTTGCGCCCAAACGACGCGCTGCCGTGCCCTCTTGTATTGCTTGGAGGGGGGCAATTTCCCCGGGAGGGATCAACTGATATTGACCAGAATCAACCAAGGCAACTTTGCCACTACCCTCAAGGCGGGCGGCTAGTTTTTCCAATAGCATACTTGCCCATGAGGAAACCACAGGATCTGGATGAATCAAATGAAACTGCGAGAGCGCAATGCGCGGTCGGATGATGTCTTCTTTCATTTTTCCGACATAAAGTCGGACAGTCGTGACACCATTTTCAGTCCACTGCCCAAGAATGGTGTAGCCCTGACTGATGGCTTGTGGCGCACGTTTCAAGGCGTCCTCAAGCGCTTGACTCCTAGATTGTTCTAAGTTATCGCCTGCGGGAGCGCGTCCTTCTACTTCGACTGCTAGGACATTCCCACTCAAAAAAACAATACAAGAAAAGCGGGAAAATGAGAACATAAGCCGAAAAGGATACCTTTAGTACACCCAAAAAGTAGTGTAACATGCCCACCGTGTTGTTGGGTGTGCGGGTTTTGGGAGGGTGGATGAGTCGTGTAGCTGCTATTCAAATGGCTTCTGGGCCAAACCTGAGTGCAAATTTGTTAGAAGCAGGCCGCTTGATTTCCCAAGCAGCATCTCAAGGCGCAAAGCTACTGGTGCTGCCAGAGGATTTTGCGATCATGGGTTTGAGCGATTCAGACAAAATAAAATCGCGCGAAATCGATGGTAAAGGGCCTATTCAAGACTTTCTTGCTCAACAGTCTGAACGGTATGGTATCTGGATCGTAGGAGGTACTTTACCACTAGCTGCACAGGATCCCAACAAAGTCCGCGCATCCTGTTTAGTGTACGACTCTACTGGGCATCGAGTAGCACGGTACGACAAAATCCACTTGTTTGATGTCTATCTTGAAGAAACTAAGGAAAAATATACAGAGTCCTTAACTATTGAGCCCGGTTCTTCGCCAGTGGTGGTAGAAACTCCCTTTGGAAGGATCGGGTTAGCAGTTTGTTATGACTTACGTTTTCCAGAGTTATTTCGGAACTTGCTAGACCAAGGAGCAGAAATTATCACTTTGCCGGCAGCCTTTACAGCAATTACAGGTCGTGCCCATTGGGAATCATTGGTGCGCGCTCGGGCAATCGAAAATCTTTGTTACGTGATCGCTGCAGCCCAAGGTGGTTATCACTTGGACGACAGAAATGGTCGTGAGACTCATGGAGATAGCATGATTGTCGATCCATGGGGTGTAGTCTTAGATCGACTTTCTCGTGGATCAGGAGTAGTTTCTGCCCCCTTAGATCGTGGTCGGCTACAATCTATTCGTCGAAACTTCCCAACCATTGCACATACTCGCTTTCACTGCGCTTTGGGATAGAACACCGAAAACTTATGGCCTTTTTCCAAGATTCACGAGTGATTCTCCTTTTGGGGGTATTTTTGATCGCCCCAGCAGTCATTGATTCTCAACCTACTGCGCTGGGTTGGGATGATGCTCACTATTTCCACCGCATGGTCTGTGTCACTCGTGCTTTCAATGCTTTTGATCTCAGTGGCCTAAACGAATGTTTACATTTGGCAGTGAAAGCCCCTTTAATAGGTTGGATGGGCTTGCCTTGGGGGCATGTCGTCACTACACCAAAAGGTTTAGGGTTGGCGTCGGTGAGTCTTGTCTTTTTTACGTTATTTGCTTTTGGAGGTCTTGCTAATCTCTTGCTCCGAAGGGGAGTACCTCAGCTAGTATTACTTCTCGCCTGTGCTTCAGTCGGTGTGAATCAGTTGGCAGCTCGCGTCGCAGGTGCCTTTCTCGGAGATACCCTCTCTGCTGTATTGATTTCACTTATTTTGCTTTTGCCACTTTTGGAACTGGATGGAGAATCTTCTCTACCTCGGCCTTGGGTTCGTGGACTCGTTTGGGGAAGCCTCATGGCAGTGGCGGTCATGGCAAAAACTTCGGCGGGTTTCTTTGCCATTACCATGGTACCCCTCCTAATCTTCCTCCGAGTACGTCGCTTTGGTTGGAATGACGCATTTCGCGCCACTTTGGCCATGTTGTTAGCTGCCTCACCAATCATCTTCTATCATCTATTCTATTGGGATGAGGTGATCGGCCACGTGTTACTTTCAACGGTAGGCCCCATTGCTAAATATACTTCTTACAATCTTGACGCTGCGGAGTACCTCACAAAATTACTTGAGATTTCAGGAATAATCTCATTACTCCTAGTTTTGCCCATTGTATCTTTTATATCGTGGCACTGGTCTCGGTCAAGATGGATCATGGTGTGGCCACTCTTGGTCCTACTTTCCTATTTGGCCATTATTGCTCTCAGTGAAAATCATGACATGCGTTATGGATTGCCTGTGGTCATCGGGCTCCCATTCTTATTAGCAGGATTTACCGCACAAATAAAACTTAAGCATTTTCCTCCTGGCTCTATCCCTTTGTTGATTTCGGCTTGTTTGGCATTGTCTATTCCGATGGTAGTCCGTCCGGATCTACGTTTTGTCCAAGAAGCCCAAACCGCGCTCTCTGTTTTGCCTACGGATCATCCTCTCAAAGTTCTCTTGGCAAGCGATGACAGCGTAATCAACATCGAAACCCTGAGACTTGCTCAGCAATTAGATTTCCCTCGATTTAAGAATTTGCTGATTGATACGGTGGTCTACGACGAAGCACTTGGGCACTCCACAGAAGAAATCTTGACTCGACTTTCTGAAGCGGATGTAGTTATTCTGTTGCGTTCAGTTCCAGTGCGGGAAGCTCCCGACTGGACGAATCAAGTGGCAAAAGAGGTTCGAAAAAATCTAGTCTACTCTCGCTTAACTTTGTCACAGTACTTTGAAGTGTACTTACTGTCCCACTGATGACCATGAGTGAATGACGACCGTACTCCACGTCGTAGAGTCTTTTAGCAGCGGCACCCTGCAAGCCGTTCGGATGCTTTGTTGGGCTATTGCTAGAGAAACGGTTTGCTATGTCCTACATGGTGACCGTGGGGAGGGTTCTTGCGGAAAACCTGAGGGATTTCCACCAGAGGTTTCCTTTATTCCATGGTCAGTAGGTCGAGAGATTGCACCACTCCTAGACTACCAAGCACTCGTAGCCTTAAAAAAAACCGTTTCTAAAATCCAACCTGACGTTATTCATGCGCATTCTAGTAAAGCAGGTGCGTTGGTTCGCATTGCATTTCCCTTTGGAAAGATTCCAATCTTGTATTCCCCTCATGGTTACTCATTCTTGCGCCGGGACCTGAAAAATTACGTGCGAGGGTTCTATTGGTGCATCGAGTGGATGCTTGGCTGGGTCCCACAGGTTACCGTTGCTTGTGGTTTTGCAGAATACGGCTACGCACGCTCGTTAAGTAACCAGACTTTATGCCTTCATAACGTGATAGATCGGTCGACAATCAACAAAATCCTGAACAATCGTGAGACTAAAAACCCAAAGACTAAAGATCTTCTAGTAGGTACGGCAGGTGGCATACGTCCACAAAAGAATTTTCCTTTGTTTTGCGAAGTCGCGAGTGCATGCAATGGAAGTGGAATACGATTTCTCTGGATAGGTGGTGGGGAAATACCCCCATCCGTGTCTGTGCCTGATAATCTTGAAATCACAGGGTGGGTAGACCACTTCACTGCACTCTCTAGGCTTGCAACTTGTGATGTTTATATGCAAACTTCCCTTTGGGAGGGGTTATCCATTGCGGTGATTGAGGGAATGGCACTGGGTTTGCCTGTTCTTGCTAATCCTGCGCCAGGAAATGTTGAATTAGTCTTTAACGATAAAAATGGGTATTTGTGCGATTCTGTAAATCAGTTTGTGACTCATCTACAATCCTTACATCAAAATCGTGAAACGTTAAGAAAGTTAAGTATCGCTTCGCGGGATTTTGTTGAGCAAGAATTTTCAGTTCAGCACTTAGCTCCTAAATGGCTCAATTTGTATCAAAAATGTACACATGACCAGTGATTTGAAAACACCCGTAGCCAATGATTCGATTCCAACGGATCCTCAGATTGAGAGATACCAGCACCAGTACCACTCCCTAGATGCTCCCGAAATCTCCGATGCCGAGTACGACCGACTGATAGCTAGTCTCCCCCAACAGTCAGTAGGTGCCTCCCCTTTAGGGCACTTTGGTAAAATCCAACACAATGTGCCCATGCTGTCCTTACAGAATGCCTTCACCAAGGAAGACGTTCTAGCCTTCCACAAGCGTATTTGTCATGATCTGGGTACGACCAATGTCGAATACGCAGTGGAGCCTAAATATGACGGTGTGGCGGTTAGCCTACTCTATCAGGGTGGAGAGTTAGTCCGTGCTTCTACTCGTGGGGATGGCCTGTTTGGTGAAGACGTTACGGAAAATATCCGTACCATTCCTTCCGTCCCACAGCGTCTTTTGGGAGAGAAGTACCCAGACCTGTTAGAAGTACGTGGTGAAGTGTACATGACACGTGCGGGGTTTGATGATTTCAATCTCCGCGCCATAGCCAATGGTGATAAGCCTTTCGTGAATCCGAGGAATGCGGCCGCTGGTAGCTTAAGGCAGGTTGATCCCAAAGAGACTGCCAATCGGCCATTGGAAATGATTGGTTACGTGGTCGCACAAGTACAAGGGGATTTCCCAAGTCTCCACTCCGAGAGAATGAAGGCACTGGCAATCCTTGGTTTACCCGCACCACCACAGGCATTGGTAACGATTGATGGCGTGTTTCAATATTACCAAGAAATGCAGGATCATCGTACAACGCTTGGTTTTGATATTGATGGCATCGTAATTAAAGTGAATAGTATCCATTTCCAAGACCAAATCGGTAGCACAAACCACGCGCCACGCTGGGCACTTTCTTACAAGTTTACTCCTCAGGAAGAATGGACAACGGTAGAAGGGATTGATATCCAAGTAGGACGCTTTGGAACCCTCACTCCGGTGGCAAAACTCAAACCAGTCTTCGTGGGAGGAACCACGGTTTCTAGTGTTACCTTGCACAATGAAGCTCGCCTAAAGGAAAAGGATATCCGACTGGGAGATACCGTGGTAGTAAGAAGGGCTGGTGAAGTGGTACCACAGATTACCGCAGTGGTTATGGTACGCAGGCCAGAGGGTTCGGCTCCCTTTGTTTTCCCAACCCAGTGTCCTAGTTGTAGTGGAGAAGTGAGATCAAACAAGTGCACCGCTGGTCTTGCCTGCCCTGCACAACGTGTGGCCGCTATCCAACACTTTGCATCACGATCGGCAATGGGGATTGATGGTCTAGGAGCCGCTGTTGCAGAACAGTTGGTTAAGGGAAATCTAGTGCGGTCGTTTCCAGACCTTTACCGGTTAACCTTGGAACAGGTGGAAGGCTTGGAAGGTATGGCAGAGAAGTCTGCACAGAATCTCTTGGACTCTATTGCGCTGAGTAAGAGTGTCCCATTAAGCAAATTGTTGAACGCGATTGGTATCCCTAGGGTTGGCAAGTCGGCTGCAAATGATCTAGCAGAACACTTTAGCAGCCTAGAAGCGGTAATGTGTGCCACCAAAGAAGACCTGAAAAAGGTAGTGGGGAGTGTAGTCTCTCATGAGGTAGTAGAGTTTTTTGCTCAATCACACAACCAAGAGATGGTGCGTCAGTTACAAAATTTGGGTATTCGGTGTTTTCATGTGGCAAGTCAAGCACCCGAGAATTCATTGCACATCTTTTTGGGAAAAAAAGTGGTGATTACTGGAAAATTTTCTTCCATGACACGCGCAGAAATTAAAGAAAAACTAACAGCATTAGGTGCTAGAGTAGTGGACAACGTGTCTAAGAAGACGGATTATGTAGTAGCAGGTCAGGATCCAGGTGTAAAACTGGAAAAAGCAAAATCCCTTGGGATTCCAACGATTTCGATTGAAGAAATTCTTGTGAAAAATCCCGTTTGAAGAAGCTCACTCGCGTATGAACACCTCATCAAGACTGTACAAAACTTTCTCTTTCTCCCTTTTCTTTTTGCTTAGTGCCTGTGGAGGGGGAGGCGGTGGCGGAGGATTTTCTAGTTCCGGTGGTTCTACTGGTGGGGGTGGCGGAGGTGGCGGAGGTACTGGCACCACGGTAGTCATTACGCCGCCCGCTCAAGTAAGCACAAACGGTGGAATGGCAGTGGTCAGCCAAGGAAAGGCACTCCCCCTGCAGACAACGATTACAAACTCGAGCGGGAGCCCAGTCTCTGGTACTTCCGTGACTTACACCACAAACATCGGCAACCTTTCGAGCTCTCCTCCTGCCGCGTCTTCCACGACACGTTATTCTGCTAAATCTAGTACTACGCAATCCGTCACCGTCACTACGGACAGTGCTGGGATTGCTACTGTTTACTTAACGGGCGATGGCACCACGGGAAGTGCCACGGTCACTGCGTCTTCTGGCACCACAACGAAATCTTTTCAGGTTCACTTCAGTGGTGTTGGCTCTATTGCACCTGTGGTAACTCAAATCAACGACGTTGTTGTGAGCACTTCGTTTGTTTCCTCGACGGTTCGGGTTGCCGTGCTCATTAAAGATGATGATAGCACTACTCCTATTCCCCTCATGGGAGCTAAAGTTGCCTTCACAGTTGAAAGCGGTGGTGGAGAGCTAGTTGCAGTCTCACCAGATACCAATCCTTTGGAAGCCACAACAGATATTAACGGGCTTGCCATAGTAGACCTCGTTGCGCCTTTATTAGTGGGCACCCCTACCGTCGTTAAAGCATCTGTCAACAAAGTCAGTTCGGGTGTGAATTATGCGAAAACCGCTGTCAATTTCATTCCGAGTGCGGCAGCAAGTCTTGCCCTTAATCCATCTCCAAACACGGTAAATCCGCATGAAAGTTCTAACATACAAGTAGTCGTACAGGATAGCAACGGAAACCGTGTAAGCAATCAAAACGTAAATTTTGTGTTTGCTAACATCGGAAGCGGGAGCAATGGAGAAAATCCTTCCCTTTCAACGGCCAGTGTCACTAGTGATGCTAGTGGGCAGGCAGAGTTAATGTATACCGCAGGGCCATTGGGAGGTTTTTCCGACACCATCAAAGCGACCATCCCGAATACTAGTGTTGAAGGTTCTACCTCCGTCGCTGTTCGCACCGCTGCGAGTGTTGTAGGAAGCGTCAGTCTTTCAATTATGGGAAGTGGCACTTTAGTTGCGGACGGACAAAGCACCAGCGTTATACAGGCAGTGGTAACCGATAATAGTTCAGCAACTCGCCCGTTGTTAAAAGTGCCTGTGGTTTTCTCGACGAGCGCGGGTGCGTTTAGTGAAACTTTGTCTGTATCCGCAACGGTAGAAACAGATTCTTCCGGAATAGCCAGAGTTACACTTCAGTCTGCAATCCTTACTGGCAGTGCAAACATTAATGCTTCCGCTGGGAGTATTTCTGCTGCTCCAGTGCGTGTTACTTTTAGCGCAGGGCCTCCAAAATTTATTTCTTTGAAAGTTTCTGCTACTTCCCTTGCGTCAAGCGAAACCAGCAATGTTTCGGCCTCTGTTTTTGACCAGCAGAAAAATCCAGTGCCCAATGAATCAGTCAACTTTTCCATTTTACCAAATAATAGTGGGGCTTCTATAGCCCCAGCAGCAGTTGCCACTGACGTCAACGGCGTGTCTGGTGCGGTATACATAGCGGGTTCTAGTTCAGGCGTGGATACAATCATTGCCAAATGTACTAATGGAACGTCAAATACCATAAAGATTGCAGTTTCTCCGAATCAACCCGCAAAGATTGGACTGGGAACTGACAAAAGTACGGTATATTCCAACAATTCAGACTTCGCTACTCTAACTGCATCTGTCCTAGATGCGAACAATGCGGGGATCGAAGGTATTAACGTAGCTTTTAGTGTTGACGTCGGCCAGCTGAATGCAAATCATGCAGTGACTGACGCGAGTGGAAATGCAGCGGTTACTTTTTCTTCTGGCACGTTGTCCCACGGCAACAGCGTAGCCACTGTTACTGCAAAAGTTGGAGCACTCTACAAAAGTATCCCAATCCAAATCATCGGTAGTCAGTTACTTTTGGATGCTGGAGGAAAAACCTCTATCCCAGTAATCAGTCACTCTGCACCAATAGATTTGGCCGATACTGCAAAATTAATCATTATTGCTCAGGATTCAGGAGGGGTAGCAGTCAATGCTACGACGATTTGCCTGCAAACTAATCCTGACAACATTCCAAATGCTGGTTCCGTAGAGTTTGTTGATGATTCTAAAAAGTTTATAACGCAGATTTGTTCCACTGGAGCAGGTATCGAGGTTGGTCAAACTGGCGTGGATGGCCGACTAACGGTTTACATTCGGGGCAAAAAGGAGGGAGATATTGTTCTTCGTGCCAGTGGTTTGGGTACCACTGCAGACCAGCAGTACGCAGTTACCCCCACTGCATTTCGCGTTACTTCCCCAAAGAAAACTTCCCCTCCACCTATTTTGTACATCGGGGGCACAAGCACTACTGGGTGTGGGACTACGCCTATGGATGAAATCCTACAAAATACAAACAAGATTCGGGAAGTTTGGATAAAAACTCCGTCAAAAACGAAGATTGTTTTATTGGCCACCTCAATCGGAAAATGGACTTGGAAGGATAGTACTGGAACTGTTCAACACAGCACTTCTAGCAATGCAAAAGTAGATGCAGCGATATCGACATCAAAAACTGAGAATACTTTTTGTGTAGTGTTGACTTCAGATACTTTAGCGGGTACTGCGGACATAACCGTTCGCGATTTTTCAAATTCAATATACTCGGATTCCTTACAAGTAGCAGTTTTTGCTTCTTCTTCGGATGCTGAGTCTATTACCCTCCAAGTGAGTCCTTCTACGGTACCTGTCAGTGTTGGTGGTCTAAGCAATCAGGCTATGCTAAAGGCCACAGTGCAGGACAAGCAGAATCAACCTGTAGGGGGAGCAGTTGTTTCATTTTCTTTGCAGAACACGACAGGTGGTGGAGAAAGTATTTCTCCGGTATTAGCTACTACGGATGCATCTGGAGTGGTTACAACTACTTTCAGCGCCGGCTCAAAACCTTCTACAGGACAAGGAGTTACTGTTTCTGCTTCTGTAATTAACGCTAAATCCAATATCAGTCCTGCCACTACTCAAATTTTGATTACCCAGGCTGCAGGATCCGTTGTGATTGGTCGCTCCACAGAATCACAAGATAGTCCTGATCACACTGCTTATATTCTGCCTATGTCAGTGTTGGTTTCAGACGTAGCGGGTAATGCGGTCTCTGGGGCAAAAGTCAATCTCAGTGCTTGGCCAGCACTTTATTTTACGGGAACACGTTCCGTAATTGGGGAAGCGGCATACATTGATGCTTTCCCAAATGAAGATGTGAATGAAAATTTAATCCTAGACATTGGAGAAGACAAAAACGGAGATGGACAGCTCACACCCCCTAATACTGCATCGGGTGCTTTACCATCCACCGTTACCACAGATTCTACTGGTAGGGCATCTTTTGAGCTCACCTACTTAAAACAGTATGCCGACTGGATTCAATCCCGAATTCGTGCCAGGGTTTCTGTTCAAGGAACTGAGTCGCAATCTCAGTTACTTTTCGTTTTACCACATACTCAGGAAGATATAGACAATAAAGTACTACCTCCTTCTCCTTTTAACTGCTCTACTCAGGTTTCTTTGAATCCATCCTCGACATCGCTCGCAGCTGGGGTTTCTATACCCGTGTTAGTGTCGATCATTGGTCCCAGTTTAGAAGGCAAATACGTGCGAGCTACTGTGACTAATGTCACGAGTAGTCATGGAAAATTGAAAGCTACTGCAACAGACAGTACGACCGCAGGGGTGACCACGGATGCTTCTGGAAACTTCACGTCAACGGTAAAAATAGACAGTGGTGATGCGGGGGATGAGGTATTAATTACTTACAACGTAGGCACCATTACTCAAACAGGATGTGCAGTTGCTCAACTTTCGGTAAAGGTGCCGGTCACTCCAAAGTACTTAGCATTGGCGACAAGTCAAATTTCTGTGAGATCGGACAACTCCGATGCTACGACGATTACAGCTTCCGTGCTAGATCCTGCGCATGTAGGTTTACCAGGGGTTGAAGTAGGATTCTCGGTAAACGGTGGACAGCTTAGTTCTTCTACTGGTCTGACAGATCAAAACGGCATTGCTACTGTTACTTTTTCTTCTGGAACTGCAGACCGTACTAACCGAACTGTGATGGTTCAAGCACGTGTGGCTGTTTTGGGCAACCCGACTCATCCACTAAAGAGCGAGATTCCTGTTCAAATTGTAGGCAGTACTTTAAATATCACCTCAACAAAATCTTCGGTTCCTGCGGACCAAATTGAGTTCATTTTGGTGGATATTTTGGTGCAAGATGCAGGGGCACATCCTATTTTTGGTGTGCCGGTGTGTGTCAGGCAATCTCCGATTTCTACTGGTCCTTCCAGCATTCCCGGCGAGTTGATCTTAAAGGACGCTGGTGGTGCCAATGTGTTTCCTGCATGCTCTGGTAGTGGACAAATAGGTATCCCAAGCGCATTTCTTTCCAGTGCACAAAGTGTAGGTAGTACGGATGTAAATGGCAAAGTAGAGTTACGTGTATATGGAAAAACAGCAGGAGATGTAGAACTTACTGGCTATAGTCAAGGCATCCAAAATGTAACTACGTTCTCCGTTAGCGAAGTAGCCAATCTGTTAAAAATTGAGCAACCGGCACAGATGACACTGGCTTATACAAAAGGTAGCGGGGAATCTCCCGAATATCACGAGTTCTGGGTACACGCACCTAAGACAACTCAAGTGACCTTTGCAAGTTCTTTGGGTACTTGGACGGGAGGCATCTGGAATACTACAAGTAAGACTTGTGACAATCTGTCCAGCGTTTCTAACGCGGTAATTAATGTAATTGTGGATTCTTCTGATAATGCTTGCGCTAAGCTCGAATCTACGATTCCCGGAGTTGCCTCTGTGTTAGTGCGAGATTCTAGTAATGCTCTACGTTCAGACAGCAGAGTGGTTTCGTTTTCTGCACCCATCAGTAAAGCTGGAAAGCTACTTTTTGAGTCTTCTACCCACGTAGTGCCAGTCACTACTAGTACGGCTAAACACAGTGCGCAACTTACTGCTCGCCTCCTCACCATAGATGGCGCACCTATTGCGAATGCCAGCATTGCTTTCACATTGTTAGATTCTACCGGTGGTGGTGAGTTTATTTTACCGCCGATCTCTACTACAGACGCAGTAGGAGCAGCGCATGCCGAGTTTATTTCCGGCGTTCAAGCCTCTAGTGCTAATGGACTGAGAATCCGTGCAGAAGTCATTGTTCCGGTCAAAACCCCTCCGATCGTACTTCCTTCGGGTGCAGGTCCTAAAGAGGTCACGATCGTCGTTTCCAATCAGGCGGGTTCGATCATTCTTGGGCAAGCTACTGAAGTTACAAGCGAGAATACGTACTACAAATTGCCAATGTCAATCTTGGTAGCAGATGTTGCTGGAAACCCTGTTCCGAATACTACGATTACCCTAAGTGCTTGGCCAGTCCGATACTCCAGTGGTATTCGGGACACTATCACGTTGGAGTACCCAGCCATTGCAAATGGGGAAGCCGTCATCACGGATACTCTTCCGAATGAAGACGAAAACCTCAACATTGTCCTAGACTCTGGGGAAGATAAGAACGCAGATGGTCATTTGACTCCACCTAACTCAGCGGCGGGTACGGTACCTGCTTCTGCGACGACTGATACCAACGGAGTTGCCAATTTTGATTTAACTTATCTCAAAGAGGATGCTGAATGGATCATAGGTCGTATCCGTGCGAGTACTTCTGTACAAGGTAGCGAAGTGAGTGCGGATTACGAACTTCGATTGCCAGCTGCTTCTTCTGACATTCTCACAGGGGCTCTTCCAGACTCACCGTTCAATGCAGATACAAAATGTCCCTTTACCGCAGTCTCCACAGAGTCGACGTTATTCATCCCGGCGGGTGGTTCTAAGGATGTAGACGTCATACTCAGCAAAAAAAGTGCAAATATCCTCATAGATTTAAATGGTCGACCAGTGACCGCTTTGGTTGATAATGCCCAAGCCGTAGGCGACTTAAATGCTACTGCCACTAGCGGCATAACAGCCATCAAAAATAATGTGGATGGTACGTATACCTCGACGGTTGCCATATCAGCAATCGATGCTCAACCAGGGGATTCAGCCACTGTTTATTTTTACGCCAGTTGTGCTTTGGTTAAGGTGCGCGCGGTTGTTAGCGGTGCTGGCACTGAGCCCGAAACGCTAGCACTCTCTGCAGCACCCACTACTGTTTCCCCAGGAGGACGGGTAACCGTTACCGCAAAGGTAGTCGACAAAGATCAAAATCCAGTGGCGAACTGGCCAATTAGTTTTGTTTCGAGTGGAGACAGCGGAGGTACTTTTAGCACGGCCCTAGACGTTCCCACAGACAACAAAGGTATCGCGTCCAATATTTATAACGTCGGAAGTCGCCCCGGAGAAGATATTCTCATGGGAGCAGCCGCAGGGGTCACAGGCGTTTCTAAGAGTGTGACGATCACGATAGATCCTGGTTCCGTGGCAGTAGCCGATCTCAAACTTCAGGCAGGAGCAACACAGGTACCTGTCGGAGGAACCAACGTTGTCTTGCGTGGTATGGTGACCAATGCATCTGGTTTTCCTCTGAAAGATCAGACAGTTATCTTTACGACTACTGCTGGTACTTTCATCAAAGGTAGTGCGATCACAGAGTTATCTGCCATTACAGATATTCAAGGGATAGCAGAAGTTACCCTGTGGTCTGGGGACATGGCTGAAATAGCAACTGTCATCGCAAATGCAAGCGGTTTCGTTCAATCGGTACAAATTACGTTTGTTCCAGGATTACCTGATTCTATTTCGCTTTCTGCTGCTCCAAACACAGTACATCCACTCGGGGTTTCTACTCTTCGTGCCAAAGTTTTGGATTCCAAAGGAAATCCAATACCCAACCAAAATCTGACATTTTCTCTTGATCCAAATCTTACTCAGGGTTCTCTCAATCCGGTAACGATGGTTACGGACACGGATGGACAAGCTAGTACGACCTACACGGCAGGTGGAATCGAGGGCACAGACGTCATTCAGGCGAAGACCATCAATGGCAAAGTAGGTTCCCTAAGCATGGTGGTCAGTGTTACAGGAGTTGTGGTTGGTAGCGTAAAACTGCAACTTGGCAGTGTGGCGTTGCCTGCAAATGGAGTGAGTAGAACTTCTTTGAGGACGCATGTCACCGACATCAATGGATCACCTGCAATTGGTGTATCGGTTGAATTTACATCTGATGCGGGAACGATTTGGGATCGAATGAAAGGAGGCACCGCTGCGAGTAGTGCTATCACGGATTCAAGCGGTGATGCTCAATTATATTTACAGGCACCGAAGAAAATTGGTAGTGCCACCGTTCGAGTCAACGCCGCTGGATTCAGCGATAGTCAAGTTTTAACTCTTACTGCTGGTGCTCCTAAACTCATTTCTCTAGCCGCCGTACCAAATGTGGTTAATCCTGGCGGTGTAGCAGAACTTCATGCAGTGCTCTCAGATGCAAATGGTAATCCGGTAAGCCAACAAACAGTTTCCTTTTTGTTCACTGCAAACAGCAGTGGAATTGTCAATGCCAGCCATGCCTCCCTAAGTGCCACTTCTGCTATTACTGACGCAGATGGCGTAGCAATCGTTACTTACGTTGCGGGCACGATAGGAGGCAGTAGCGTAGAGCATGATGTGTTGAAAGCACAGACTACCAATGGCATTACTTCTTCCACGGTTGATATTACTGTGGACCCCAATGGAGTTGCAGTTGGTTTCCTATCAGTCACTACCGGGACCAGCAGCGTAGTTGCAGATGGGACAAGTACAGTTTCAGTACGAGCCACTATCTTGGACGCTGCTAATCATCCAGCTGCTGGAGTGCTCGTAAACTTTTCTAGCACAGCGGGTACGTTATCTAGTACATCTGCCACCACCAATACCACTGGGGTAGCAGAAGTGACACTTACCTCTTCAAAACATATTGGTACTGTAACGGTTACTGGTTCTGCGAACGGTTTCAGCGACTCCAAGCAAGTTTCTTTTATTGCCGGTGCACCTTTTGTTGTGAACCTAAATGCAGCACCATCCACGATTCACCCAAGTGGTACCACTACAATTCAAGCCACCGTGCTAGATGCTTTTCAAAATCCAGTACTGGGCCAAGCCGTCAGTTTCACAATTCTCATAGGTCGCACGGGCGGTTCTTTTAAAGGAACTTCTGCAGTTACTGACGCAGACGGACGCGCTAGCGTTCAGTATGTTGGCGGACCAGCTGAAGGCACCGATACCTTGCGGGTTTTACTTGCCAATAATGTTTTTGGAGACGTAGATATTGATGTCAAAGCATCCGCTATAGTGGTGGCTGGCATCGTTTTGAATGTAGGAGCTTCTAACGCTGCAGCAGATGGAGCCACTCCAGTTAGTGTCCGTGCAACCGTTCAAGATGTAGATGGCAATCCCGCCGCGGGATTGACGGTAACCTTCTCTACTACTTCTGGTAGTTGGTCTCCTACCGGAAGTGTGCTTTCTACTTCTGCTATTACTAACACAGCTGGTATTGCCGAAGTTCCGCTGATTCCACCTACACAGGTTGGGACATCTAACATTACTGCGACCGCAAGTGGTTTCAGTGATACTAAGACTATTACCTTCATCGCTGGGTCTGCAGCCTCTATTCAGCTCGTTTCGGCTCCTACTACCATTCGTCCGAGTGGTTTTACTACTCTCACCGCTACTGTTTTAGATACCAACAAAAATCCAGTGCCCGGCGAAATCCTCAATTTTGGAATTACTACTAACAGTAGTCATGGGTCTTTTGCTGCTGCTTCCGTTGCTACAGATGCTAATGGTCGTGCCATTGTCGTTTACACTGCAGGTTTAGGTACGGGCACTGATACTCTTAAAGCCTCTCTGGCCAATCAGGTTGTCTCTAACACCATTGACATTACGATTAGCAGTTCTGCGATTGTGGTGGATTCAATTGTTCTTACCACGGGTGCTGCTAATCTGGTAGCTGATGGAGCAAGCCAAGTCACACTTCGCGCCACTGTTAAAGATGTCAGTGGAAATCCTGCGGTTGGTCTCCAGGTTGATTTCTCTACCACTGCTGGGATTCTGACGGTTACTTCAGGAACTACCGATGCCGACGGCAATGCTGCAGTTAACCTTACCTCGCCCATGCGCGTTGGAACGACTACTGTCACGGCTACCGTAAGTGGTTTCAGTGATACTAAGATTATTACTTTTGTCGCCGGAGTCCCCACTACTGTTGAATTACAGGCAGCTCCTACTACTATTCACCCAAGTGAATCTAGCATTCTGAAAGCCGCTGCTTTAGACAGGAATGGAAATCCAGTTCCCGGCGAAATCCTCAATTTTGATGTTATTAGCAATGTGAGTGGTGGATCCTTTGCTTCTGCTTCCGGAACTACGGACAGTAGCGGTCGGGTCATTGTTTCTTACACTGCAGGCACTAATCCTGGCACAGATACCCTAAAAGCCTCTTTAGCAAGTGGTATTTCTTCGGCGACCATAGCCATTACTGTGAATGCTTCTGCTGTGGTGGTTGGTTCTGTTTCCCTCGCTGTCGGTACTTTGCAGCTTACTGCTGATGGAGTCAGCAAAGTCGGGCTTCAGGCGACTGTAATAGACGCTCGTTTGAATGGTATTTCAGGGTTGTCAGTCGAGTTTTCTACCACTGCCGGAAGTTTAGCGAACAATGTAGGTATTACGAATACGGATGGTGTTGCCAGAGTTGACCTTACTTCACCTATGCGAACTGGGACAGCTACTGTCACCGCTACTGTGAGTGGTTTCAGTGATACTAAAGTCATCACTTTCATTGCTGGGACTGCTTTTACAATCGAGCTGGCAGCGACTCCTACTACGATTCATCCGAATGGTTCCAGTGTTTTGAAGGCTACTGTCCTAGATATCAATGGAAATCCGGTTCCTGGTCAGACTCTCAATTTTGATGCTATCAACAATGGCAGTGGTGGCTCTTTTGCTGCAGTTTCTGGCACGACAGACGGCAATGGTCGAGCTGTGGTTATCTACAATGCGGGTTCTACTGAAGGTACAGACACCTTAAAGGCTTCTTTAGCCAACGGTGTTTCCTCGGCCATGGTAGATGTCATTGTTAACTTTTCTGCTGTCGTAGTCGGCTCCGTCGCTCTTGTTGCTGGTGCTCCGAGTATCGTAGCGGATGGTGTTAGCCAAGTGAAGCTTCGAGCTGTAGCCAAGGATACTGACGGCAACCCTGCTTCTGGGCTTCGGGTGGATTTCTCCACCACTGCTGGGAGGTTAAGTTCTGCTTCAAGGGTCACCGATTCAACTGGTCAAGCGGAAGTAGACTTGGTTTCCTCCACACAAATTGGAAATGTTAACGTCACCGCCAGCGTGAGCGGTTTTAATGCTACCAGTACGGTGATTTTTATTTCCGGAGCTCCTGCCATTGTTGAGTTAGTAGCTTCCCCTAATACAATTAGGCCAAGCACTGGTAGTAGTTTTGGTTTTAGTAATATAAATGGCCGCATTTTAGACAGTAATAGGAATCCAGTAAGCGGGCAAAGTGTTGCCTTTGATATTAGCGATAATCAAAGTGGTGGATCTATTTTTGCGAGTTCCACCGTTAGCACCACTAATGGGGTGGTTTGGTTCACTTATCAATCAGGTGCTAGTCTCGGCGTCGATACGATCACATGTTCTGTGGCTGGTGGCATTTCCAATTCTGTAAAAATTACTGTCAATAGTTCTGTAGTAGTCGGTCAGATTTCGCTTGCTGCTGGTGCTTCGAACGTTGTAGCCGATGGAGTTAGCAAAGTTCAATTTTTGGCTACAGTAAGAAGTACTGACAATGTTCTTCTTCCAGGGTTGACCGTTGATTTCTCTACTACTGCTGGGAGTCTAGCATCCACTACGGGTGTTACGGATTTAAATGGTATTGCTGAGGTTGCTCTTACTTCGCCCATGCGTATTGGAGTGGCCACCGTTACTGCCACCGTGAGTGGTTTCAGTGCTACTGGGACTGTTAACTTTGTTGCCGGGCGCGCGACCACTATCCAGTTGACGGCTACTCCCACCACAGTACGTCCGAATGCTTCTAGTAATTTGAAAGCTACTGTCCTAGATAGCAATGGAAATCCGGTTCCTGATGAAGTTCTCAATTTTGATGTTACCAACAATAGAAGTGGCGGATCTTTTACCTCTTCTTCGGGTACTACGGATGGCAGTGGTCGGGTCATTATCTCGTACAACGCAGGTGCCAACGCGGGTACGGATATTCTTAAGGCTTCTTTAGCTAATGGAATTTCTTCAACTACCGTAGATATTACTGTTGACGCTTCTGCTGTAGTTGTTGGTGACTTGAAGCTTTACATTGGTGCCTTGTACATTGCTGCTGATGGAGTGAGCCAAGTCGGGCTGCAAGCTATTGTGCGGGATATACATAATAATTTTAGTCCAGGGATTTCTGTCGAGTTTTCCACTACTGCTGGGAGTTTGACAACCAATGTGGGCACGACGGATTCGGATGGTGTGGCCAAAGTTATGCTTACTGCACCCACGCGCGTCGGAGTGGCCATCGTTACTGCGACGGCGAGTGGTTTCAGTGCTAGCGGGACTGTTAACTTTGTTGCCGGGCGCGCGACCACTATCCAGTTGACGGCTACTCCCAC
>CAUYTX010000200.1:0-3174 GCA_963575665.1 Gammaproteobacteria bacterium
CACCATGGCTTAAATCGGCGGGGTCACTCGACATCCCTGTCTCGCTCCGTAGTACCTGTTCCGGAGACTCTTTTATGTTCTCCACAGGATCCTTAGATCTTCCTAGAGTGCCTTCTACGAAAGATTGTAAAACATGCAACGAAACCGCTAATCCGAGACCTGAAATGGAGAGTAAAAACGCAAATTTTAGTCCTTCTAACAATTTAGGAACGCTGTTTTGGACATCTTGTGCATCAAATTCAATGAGGCCCGAAAAGATACCCACGAAAGTGCCTAAAATACCTACGCTGGTCAAAATTGGTTTGCAGTCTATGTGTCTTTTTTTAATCCAGGTGTATAAATCTAGGAAAAATAATCCCAACATAAGGAGCATGAAAAAAAACGTAAGAAAGTCCTCAAAAATTAAACCAATTAATACAAACATTTTGGATTATTCCTTTAATTTTACCGTAACCAAAGATTTTTCTTGTTTCAAAATCTGATATAACTTCTCTTCTGCTTTGGTTACTACCTTAAAATCTACTCTTCGAGAATGTTCCCTGTCTTCTTGTCCACCCACTACAATTTTACGCCCGAAAGAAAACCCCTGCGCTCCTAATACAGTATGTAACCACCACAACAGATCGGAATCAATATTAGAAACTTTTGCGTATCCATATTGCAAAGTCTTAAAAGCTCGTTCTTGGGATAACTTCATGTTATTCATAAAACCATCCTGTCCTCCCCATTCACTAGAGGTATGTCCTTCAATTCGAATGGCATCAATGTCTTCGCGATTTTTATACAAGACTTGAACATAACGCGGAAAAAAGTCGTCCAAGATCTTTTTATATTTATCGGTTAAATCCGTTTGGCCTGTTTGAAATAATACTTCTGGTGCATTAAAACGTACGGTGTTGTCTTCCAAAAGTTGGACGTTCCAATCACTGAAGTTTTTTCTAAATTCAACGTTCAGGGCTGAGTGTAATTTATCTCGATTTTGTTCTGCCATTTTTGCGATGGCTGCCATTGAATCCTTTTGTGCTGCGATTTCCTCCTTTTGCAGTTCAATTTGATCTCGTTTTTGTTCTGCCATTTTTGCGATGGTTGCCATTGAATACTTTTGTGCTGCGATTTCCTCCTTTTGCAGTTCAATTTGATCTCGTTCCGCTCGGATATCCTTGACCGTTTTTTGTTGCGCCAACATGAATACCACGGCAATAAACAAAAATACCATCATCAAACCGGACATCATGTCCGCAATCGATGACATAACGTAAGCATGAGTTTTAGAGTGGTCGGTCATTTATTTTCTCTTCGTAATGAGTAGTAGAAACCACCCCGCCTCTTCGAGGCGCCCTTCCTTAGTTAAAAAAAGAAATTGTTTGAATCATGGTTCATTAAACTCCCCTCCTTGATAAGGAGGACTGCTCCGTAGGAGTGGGGTGGTTTGTTTTGATTTTGGGGTTTTTGACTTTGAATCCCCGGAAACCCTCCCATAATCTCCCTCGTTTCTGAAAATAATCTCAAAAAACAACCACCCCGCCTCTTCGAGGCACCCCTCCTTAACTAAGGAGGGGAGTTAAAAACCAAAATTCTTTACTATTCTCCGATAAGGAGGACTGCTCCGTTAGGAGTGGGGTGGTCTCTTTTTCAAAAAACAACCACCCCGCTTCTTCGTAGAATCTTATAAACTCCCATTTTATTTTATCACATTCTCCAAAAAACATCAAAATACTTCAAAAAAAAAAATTTTTTTTCGGCCTCCCCTAGCAATTTCCACACCTCGAGGGTCGAAGTGAAAGAAAACGTCACTGGCTCGAAGAAACGACTCGGACCGCGTCGTCGTGGTACTTACCGTTGCCGTTGACGTGCCCATCGTAGAAATCGACGACCCAAGCGTACCCGGCGTTGTGCGCATATTCAGAAGAAGTCCATATCCAAAATGGGTTATTGACAAATACTTCTTTATCTATACTAAGACTATCATTGGTACCACGTATATCTTTCCCACACACATACTTTTCCAAATGACTTAATTTATTCCAATCGGAATCTTTTGTAACTGGCAAAGAGTCTCCCCACTTCCCAGTATTTCTGCAGTACAAAAGCGTTTTAGCCTCTTCCACAGTAGGCACTCGCCAGCCATCCTCAGATGGTTTTGGGAGATCCTTCCATCGGTATTTCGTAGCTTCTCCCACACAAGTCTTGCCATCCCAAATCTGACCTTCGCAACAACGTTTCCAACGGAGTTTGTTGACTACGTCAGTGACTGTGCCGTCTCCGTGGTCCAAGTAGCGATCATGAATAAGACTAGGATCGGTTTTCTGAATAGACTTTTCTGGAGAAGGAACAGGAGCAGAATTCAAAGTAGACTTTTCAATTCGAGGTTAGCAGCATACAAGAGCTGATCGTTGATTTTTTGGACTTGGGCTTCTGTTTCTCCGACGCGCTTTAGCATTTCTTCCATGGCGTGTTTTGCGGGATCACCATGCAAAAGCACTTTCCCAGTTTTGTAGGTGCTGTAGATATTTTTGCTTCCTTCGACGATCTTGCCTACTTGGTAGGCATCGTAGAAGTTTTTAGCAGTGCTAGCCACTTCTGCGACCGTAGCCCCGACGGTCAGGATAGTTTCTATCATGAAATGGGATCCTTTTTCGAATAATTGTAGCCAAAATGATCAGGCACTTCACCCCGGTCATTAAAAAGCGACCCCATCCCTTTGGCAGGAGAGGGGAAAAAAGAACCAACAGGCCTTTGCTTGCCTTCTTCCCCTCGCCCTTTAAGGAAAGGGGGCGAGTGAGGTCGCCTTTTAGAAATTAGGGGGAAGGCTCTCTTTGAGGGAGAGGAGGGTGAAGTAAATATAGCTGAATCAGCATAAAACGGTTAGACCGTATTCCGTGAAACCCCCTCCCGCCTTCGGCGTACTCCCCCTTAGCAGGGGGAGAGTTTTTAGCGTTTTGGCTCATCAAACTCCCCTCCTTGATAAGGAGGGGTGCCCTGCAGGGCAGGGTGGTTGATTTTGATGTAATTACCATTTTATGTTGTTTTAGTTATACCTGTCAAATTTACTGCAAAGCGATGATGGGGACTGCATAAAACGAAAAAAGATACCCTTGTAAGTCCTTCAGGGCGGGGATGAATAGCGCGGTTTTTTGAAGTCTAGTATCATTACACAAAGGGCGGGACACGCCT
>CAUYTX010000201.1:0-3173 GCA_963575665.1 Gammaproteobacteria bacterium
TTATCGTTATTTTCTTCACTCAGGGTACAATCCACTTAATCGGAAAACGCTCTAGTGGGTAACTGTAGGGATCGGAGACAAGTGATGCGAAGCGCGGGTGAAGGGACAGGAACACGAAGGCCTCTAACAAGCGATTTTAGGTGTTTGAGGCACACCCCTACCTCAACACTAGATTTTCTAAGAAGTCGTGAATTGTGTTTTTATCTTCTGCATTAGTCCTGTTGTATTCTATTCCTTTCCGATCTCTCTCTAAAAAATCCACTATGTCTCAAGAGTTAGTTGTTTCTCCACAGGGCCTTTCTCAAGCGACCATTGTTGAGATGATCCAAAATGCACTCTCTGCCAATACCTTGCGCGCATACCAGATGGACTTAAAAATCTGGCAAGGATGGATTCTCTCCAATGATCTCAGTATTTCTGATGCCCTCTCCATTCAGGGTTTGATCCAGTATCTTCATGCTATCAAGGTGGGCAGGAAATCCAGCACTATTAGCCGATATCTTTCCTCCATTGCGTTCTTTGCTAAGTGTAACCACTTCGACGACCGTACAAAACATCCTTACGTGCAGCTCACCCTAAAAGCCATTAGAAAAGAAATCGAGACTGCTACTAAACAAGCCGTCGGTTTCTCTCAAGAAATGGTGAACGCGGCTATCAAAGGTGCCATCGCTAAATACCATGCTTTGGTGCTTACTCGAGAGACGGAATAAATTCCCCTTGTTGAAAAGGGCAAGACCATGTTCGCGCTAGAAATTGAAACCACCATCGACCATGCCGGCAATGTGCATGTGCCAGAGCAATACCGCCAGATTTATGGAAAATCGGCACGATTGCTGTTGCTGCTACCAGAGGACCCCATCAAAACAGTAGATCCAATGCAATTCTCCAACACCATTGCCTGGCCACTAGAGGCCTTGACGTATCAACAAAAAACACGCTCTGAATGGGATTAAGTGACATGCAGTTTGTATTGGATACTAATGCTGTGATTTACCTTCAAAAGGGGTTATTGGCCGAGGCGTTGTCGCCGGGTAATTACGGCATTTCGGTAATCACTGAAATGGAGCTGCTTGCATTTACTGGCCTCGACAGTACGCAATTATTTTGGTTACGCCGATTTCTCGACGCCATGGTCCTAATTGATCTGGATCGCGAAGTTAGAACCTGTGCCATTGAACTACGAAAAAATTATCGGTTGAAACTACCAGACGCCATCGTTGCGGCCTCAGCTATCACCCGGAACGCCACCTTGATTTCCAACGATACACAATTAGCGCGCATTGCCGGACTACGGCTCCAGGTGTTGCGGTTAATTTGAGAGAAGGTATAAAAAAAACTTTTTCACTGATCCCTGATTGGACTCCCAACACCTATTCTCCTGCCGTGGATGTCCTCCAATGATCCTGCCAATCGCTAATTGTTTTTATTCCTTGGTAGGCCAATAAAGTTGGCAATGATCTGGAAATTTCTTCAACAGTAATTTTTCGGATTCCAGCATCTTTACAAACACGCTCCAGTTTCCTAAAGATCGTGGCGTTTGACAGCGGCCTCAGCCCATCTTTAGAGAAGACCAAGTTTCCCCTGTGTAGTAGAGACTCCACGACCAAAAGAAATTCTTTTGCCAACGGAAAGGTGTTCCAGTCATCCAAGGCAAGGTGCTCAATCTTTTTCCATTGGGCGGATTGCAGTTGGCTAGGTTTTACTCCCGTCAGCAGCAGACACTCAAAAAAAGCAGCATAGGGTTGTTTTAGTCCCCGGATCGCTCCCAAAAATCTTGGGATCTCCTCCAGTGCCAATGGCTGTGGCCTCGTCGATGCTTTCTTTGGCACCGATGCCCTTACCTCCGGAGTAATCGGATTTTGAGAAATAACTGCATTGGTTACACACCACGCAAAGAACGGTTTTAGCAGGCGGTAGCCTAAGAGAGTCTCCGGTAACTGCCGGGCACCTTCTTCCAACAACCAATCACGAATTACCTCTGGGGTGATTTTGTCGATCGTGCGTGCTAGGAGCTTGCCTATCACGCGGCCCGGTTTGGAAAGTGCTACATGATTTCGTGTGTGAGAAGGGCACCAACGTTGTTTCCGGTTATCCACATAGCGTTCCCAAACGTCATGCGCTGCTAGGTAAACCTGTGGACTGGGAAGAGAACCACCTGATTTGATCCTAATCGCCTCCTCTCTGGCTTTCTCAAGACTGATTTTGCCTACTCTGCCGATGGTCTTCCGTCCAGATTTCTTGCTTTGAAAAATAAACGACTTCGTACCAGCAGCTGTGATCCTCACGCCCAAACCAGGGGTGCGCTTGTCTCGCAAAAACGCTTGCTCCTTGTCTGTTGGTGGCAGGGTATCCGCGATCTGCTGGTCAGTTAAGAAACCGTTGTCCTCTTCAGTGAGAAAAAACTCGGTGGTCACTGATCTTTTCTCCGCTTTAATGAAAGATAACTAAAATTTATTATATCATTTTTTCAAAGAAGATCAGTAGCCGGTCGATTATTTCTCATTATGATATCTAACTTCGAAAATTAGGTTGATTATTTTTAGAAAATAACTGATTGATTACCTCTTAAAATTCGATAAATAACCATTGAGTTACATCTCAGTCATTGGGTCGATACAAAACGATCTCGTGTGACCTAGTACTCCTGGTCGGGGCTGTGACACTTGTTTGGGTTCGAGGACATCTGACACGCTTGACGGTTCTAAGATTTTGAAATCGTACTATAGGTATCATGCTTTTGGCCGATAACAAAGTTGTATTGATTCTTCGGACCTAAATTCGGTCACCAGAGCAGCCGAAAAAATCAAGTTGAGTGGGTTTTCCCAAAAGTTTTAATTCTCGAAATTTGGACGATTGCACGATTCCGTTCAAAATATGAACGGACGAGGAACGGACGAGGAGGGGACGAGGAACACACAAGAAAAAAACACGGATGAAGGGACAAGCTGAAACCTCGATTTTTCCTGTTGAATCAATGGTTTGCGAGCATAAAAAAAACGGAGGAAGGGACAAGGAAGGAACAGGGTGAAAGTGACCAAGAGGATCACTTGGTTATTCGAAGAGCGGACAACATCCTTAGTCCTTCATCCCTAAGTCCTTTAATTCAAAATCAAAGTCTTTAGGAGTTACGCAGTTGGTCGAAATTTGCTAGGATAATAGGATGAACAAAGCAA
>CAUYTX010000202.1:0-3118 GCA_963575665.1 Gammaproteobacteria bacterium
AGGCAACGAAGAGATGAGCTTTGATGATAATCCAGGATTAAAAGGTCAAGGTAATTTCTCAAGAGTTCCATGGGCAGGGTCAAACTTGTAAAACATATATATGTCATACGATTATCTAGTTGTTGGAGCCGGATTATTCGGCTCCATTTTTGCATATGAAGCTAATCAAATAGGCAAAAAAGTATTAGTGATTGATAAAAGAACTCATATTGGCGGGAATTGCTATACAGAACCTTACGAAGATTATCACTTACACAAATATGGCCCTCACATTTTTCATACATCTAAAAAATACATTTGGGATTATATAAACCAATTTACAGATTTTTTAAATTATTCCCACAGAGTCAAAGCTTATTCAAATGGCAAAATATATTCTTTGCCTATTAATCTTTTAACTCTCAATCAACTCTGGCCTGATATCAATACGCCTGAAAAAGCAATAGCAAAAATAGAAAGAGAAATAATCTCCTGCGATAAACCAAAAAACTTAGAAGAACATATATTATCTCAAGTAGGCAAAACTATATATGAGAAATTAATTTATGGTTACACTAAAAAGCATTGGGGAAGAGATCCAAAACTTTTACCAGCATCAATAATTAAAAGACTACCAATAAGATATACATTTGACGACAACTATTACCCAGATATTGATATTTACCAAGGTGTGCCAAAAGATGGTTACACAGCAATATTTCATAAACTCTTAGAAAATATAGATGTAGAACTTGGTGTGGATTTTTTTGAAGATAGAAACTATTGGGAATGCAAAGCTAATAAAATTGTATACACGGGTGAAATACAAAAATATTTCGAATATATGTTTGGCACACTAGATTACAGAGCTTTGGAGTTTAAAGATTATCAAGTAAATACAGATTTTCAAGGCTGTGCACAAATGAATTATGCTGATGAGTCAACATCTTGGAACAGAATAATTCAACATAGACATTTCACTAAAAGTAAATCAACAAAAGACTTTATCACCTATGAATATTCTAAGGACTACACAGGAGATAATGAACCTTTTTACCCAATTAATGATGAAACGAATAATGAGATATATGAAAAATATAGGAGCTATTCAGAAACATATTCAAGCAATTTAATTATTGGTGGGAGACTTGGTAATTACAGATATTACGATATGGATATGACGATTGCTAATGCTTTGTCAGTTTGTAAAAAAGAATTAGCAGGATAAACAAGCTAAAAATTATAAAACAAAAATTATGCATAAAAGTCAAATCATTAAATTGTTAAAGATTGCAGATCGTTTTGACAGGTCTGGTAAGTATCGTGAGAGCGACAAAATTACAAACAATTTAACTAGACTTGCTCAATATTATGGCAACTTTGGTGTTAGCGATACTGTTAACCGTATTGTTCCATATGATGATACTGCAGAAGATGTTGAAATTGATCAAAAAAGATTAGATAAACAAGATCGTTTTAGATCTCCAGAATATAAAGAAGACGAAGCTTCAAACTGCTTGGAGTTT
The DNA here is from genome assembly GCA_963575665.1 of Gammaproteobacteria bacterium. Taxonomy (GTDB): domain Bacteria; phylum Pseudomonadota; class Gammaproteobacteria; order CAIRSR01; family CAIRSR01; genus CAUYTX01. The sequence goes on from CAUYTX010000202.1 coordinate 1,506, forward strand.
AATCTTGAAGCAAAACTTCATGGACCTTCAGGAACTGGTATTGCATATGAAGATCCTGCTCCTGAAAGCAAAAACGTTGGATTAAATGAAAATGTAGCCCATGGTGATTTGAGTGAATTTTTGTTTGAAAATACATATGAACAAAATGTTCAAGATGGCAAGGGTTATCTTAATAGAAACCCAAGATAGGAGAAAATTATGCCTTTACCAATTCAATCTTTAAACAATTTACCTAATGATAATGACAATGTAGCAATGTCATCTTTAGGTTTATCTGACATGCAAATTCAGCTTTTGGGATTAAGTAGACCAAATAGAGAAGCTAAAGTTACCGTAAGCCAAAAAGATATTGATTTACTTAAGATTATTGAAAAGAACCAAAATGATGTCGTAACTGCAGCCAATTTAGTTAATGATATCAAAAATGCAAAGGTTTTCAATGTTCCTGGCAATATCGGTGACGGAGAACTTTTAGCACTCAAGACTGCTGGATTATTATCTGGTAGCGGAAGAGCAGTTTCTTTAACTGAAAAAGGAAGAGTTGCCCTTAGAGATGCTTATTTGAAAGATCCTGTCAATGAGTTTAAAAAGGCCAGAAAGAAAGAAAAGTTTGATTTAGAAGAAGCAAAAAATGTTAAGGTTGCTTCCAAAAAATCAACTTTCAAAAAAGTATGACTCACTGATGATTTTGAAGGTGAGTTCACTTTAAGGTTTATTGCAAAAAGCGAAAAAGAATTACAAAAGGGGTTAATGCATTCTGAACCCTTGGAGAAATATGAAGTAGCTTACTTTGTATTTCCATATAAAGGAATGCACTCTTTCTGGAATAAAAATGTTTCTTACCCGTTAAGCTTAGCATTTTTAAACAGTGATAATGAAATTGTTGACATTAAAGACTTAGAGGCTGAACAAACTGAAAGTGTAGCTCCAGATAGCAATTTTGTAAAATATGTAGTTGAAGCTAACAAAGACACATTCAAAGAATTAGACATCAAAGTCGGCGATAAATTAGAATACAAGGATAACAAAATAGTTTTCCGTAAAAGTAATTAATAATGCCTTAAAAGCAGGGTTAAACATTATTTTTATAGAACGTTTTTAGTAAGTATCAATTGCTTACTTAATTACATTCTAAAAAAAGATTAGAAGGATTGAACTTGAGGAGAAATTAAGATAATGGCAGATAGAATTTTCCCAAACAAGTTTCAAGAATCTGGATTGGATTCTGAACTTGTATTTACAGGCATCAACTGGGATGCATTTGGCCAAAGACTTGCCGCAATGGAAGAAGGCGAGGAAAAAGCTGACGATTTTCCAGAAGAGCTTTTGAAGGCTTTAGAAGATAAGTTCCCTAAACAAGTTGACGTAAAAGCTGATGGTAGTGAAGAAGTCAACGCTAAGTGGGCAGCTGTAGACACTGACAAAGATACTGAAGATGAAGATGAAGATTCCGACGAAGATACAGAAGAAGATGATGAAGATTCTGACGTTGACACTGACGAAGATGATGAAATGACAGAAGAATCTGAGATGAAGAAGAAAGCTTCAAAGATTATTTTCAATGATCCATCACAATTATCAGCAGAAGCAGTTGAAGCAGCTTTAGCATCTGG
>CAUYTX010000203.1:0-3099 GCA_963575665.1 Gammaproteobacteria bacterium
TAGAGAGAGAATCAAGGATGATTCTCGACTGCGCACTCGGATCGGACTCCAACATAGATATCAGTCTGTCAGATGAAGATGCCAATCGTTGGATTTTCGTAGACGAGATTCAGTTTGTTCAAGCTCAAAATCAGTATCTTGGGGTGATTACCATTCAAGATATAAACGGCGATGAGTTAGCAGATCAAGCAGTGCTGACCATGAAATCTGGAAATTATTCTTTACGGACTGTAGATAGTGCCACCGGAAAAACGTTAAAAACTGTGGTGTTGGGCCCTTCGACCGAGATCACGGCAGTTGATTTAACTTCAGTAGGTAAGCAAATCTCCGTGCTGATTACGAAATCGAGTGGAGCTGGTATGTTGCAACTACGCGATAGTACGACCCTGAAGCTCCTCAAAACGTTACCGTTGCAGAAGTGAATTAACAACCTCCGACTAAAGTCGGGAGTTTCGTACTCAAAAGATCTGCGGGGATTTAGTTCTAAGTCCGTTAGGAGTTACGCAGTTGAAAATATAAGTCTTTGATTTTTATAAAAAAAAATTTTGTTTTTCGTCAAAAACAATAAATCCAACGAAATCAGTAACTTGTGAATCCAACTGCGTAACTCCTAGTCCGTATGAAAGTTTTTCTTGCTAATCCGCGTGGTTTTTGTGCTGGAGTAGACCGCGCTATTGACATTGTCAATCGTGCCTTAGAACATTTTGGCGCACCTATCTACGTACGTCACGAAGTAGTACACAATCGTTTCGTCGTGGAAGGTCTCCGAACGCGAGGTTCAATCTTTGTAGAATCTTTAGAACAAGTACCCGAGGGCGCGACGTTGATTTTCAGTGCCCACGGTGTGTCTCAGTCTGTTCGAGAAGAGGCTAAAAGGAGAAATCTAAGAGTTTTTGATGCTACTTGTCCTCTGGTCACTAAAGTACATGTAGAGGTAATGAATCAATCTCGCGTGGGTAGGGACGTGGTTTTAGTGGGACACGCAGGACATCCCGAAGTCGAAGGAACCATGGGTTGTTACGATTTTTCGAAAGGAGGCAAGATCCATTTAGTGGAAACAGCGTCGGACGTAGCAAAACTTCAGCTACGGGATCCAAATCAGGTTGCATTCGCCACACAAACCACTTTATCTATGGATGATGCACGCGAAGTAATCGATGCACTTCGTGATCGTTTCCCGGCTTTATTAGGCCCTAGGAAAGATGATATCTGTTACGCTACGCAAAACCGTCAAGATGCAGTAAAGCGTCTTGCGCAGTTGTGTTCTCTGGTACTGATTGTCGGATCTCCCAGTAGTTCAAATTCAAACCGGCTACGTGAGTTAGCAGAAAAGCTCAGCACCCCAGCTTACTTGATCGATTCCGCAGGTGATATCCAAAAGGAGTGGCTGAAAAACGTGGAGACCGTCGGCGTTAGTGCTGGTGCTTCTGCTCCAGAAATACTTGTCCACGCAGTAGTAACTCGTTTGCGCGAATGGGGAGCTGATGAAGTAGAAGAGCTACAAGGACAACGGGAAAACATCACTTTCCCCGTGCCAAAAGAATTACGCTAAATACATTCGCTCGCTAGGGCATGGAGAGTCTCCATCGAGAGCATCCGATCATCGATGTAGTAGTCTCCAGCGGGTTTACCAAAGTGTAAAGAGTGGTACTTAAGCCCCCAGTCTTGAAATTGTTGCTCCGTGATAGCACGCCAATCGATTCCAGTCATCGTGCCCCGCGCCGTAAACATCTGAATTTTGTGCCCTGCATCATATAACCGATTGATCGCTTCGATGTTGGTGCGCAGTGGTTGTGCTTGGCTGTAATCCATGTTCTGGGTAGGACTAGCTACCACTCCGTCCACGTCTACGATAAAAGTTTTTAAAGATCGTACTGAAGATCGAGGGAGCACTGATTTTGGATGAGACTGGTTCCAATCTCTTGTTTTTCTCAAAGCAGTTTCTATATTCGTCCAGACGTCCAATCCAAATTCAACCCGCGCTCGTTGAACGTTGGGCACATAACGAGAACGTTTTGCACCGGGAATGGTTTTCCCGAGTATTTTGATCGCTTTCCCCAGAGAAAGAACATCAGAGACCTGCTGTGCCAGCTCTACGATACTCAACGCTTGGTCAGAGCCCACATTGTAGGCACGACCCGAGGCACCTTTTGTTAGAAGAGTCCATAACCAAGCAGTGGCGTCTGCTGCATAGAGATAAGAACGCAATGGACTCCCATCGCCACGCACTTGAATATGATCGGCGTATAAAGCATCTCGAATGAAATTTCCGATCGCAAAATGAGCATCCAATGGGAGTCCGGGGCCGACAAACGCAAAACAACGAGCAATCGTGGTTTGGAGTCCAAATTGTGCATGGTAGAGGCAACACAAATGCTCTGCCATTCGTTTGCCTTCACCGTACAATGAGTGAGCTTCAAGTGGGTTAGGCGCACCCACGTATTCTTCTGGAAGTGTTTGGCAAGTTTCCGGTTGTTCTCCGTAGACTGCGCCAGAACTCAAAAACAAAAACCGCCGCGCTCCGGTGTTTCTAGCAAACTCTAGTGTCCGACGTGTACCCGAGACAATAGTATCAAGCCATTGGAATGGCTGGCCTACGTCGATGGTGCTGGTGGCCGCGTGGATTACGTGGGTACACTTTTCACTTGGGAACTCAAACCAGCGAACATCCCCTAAATGAAATTTGAGTGCTGGATCTTCTGCAAACCAAGGTGCGTTTTTTAGAAAACCCTCCGGATCGCGCGTCAGCACGACTACTTCCGCGCCCAGTGAAAACTTTTTGTTGGCATAAAGCAGACTAGACAACAGCCATTTGCCAAAAAAACCAGTACCTCCGGTCAGGAAAACACGCCCACCCCGCAAATCTTCAAAAGATTCGCGAGCCCACCTGGTAATGTTCTCTAAATCGTTGGAGTCCGATCCGAGTGTGTAGTCGATCCTCACCTATGACGCTCTCCCACGCACGTAAAATCGGTTCGCGGTTCTCAGGACGCCATATTCCGACGGTGCCTTCACCGCCAGCGTTTAGTTATTGTCGCCCTTCACGCGCATTACTTTCAGGCCTACCGCCCGTAGCCGATGTTCAAGGTACACCAGAAA
>CAUYTX010000204.1:0-3089 GCA_963575665.1 Gammaproteobacteria bacterium
CGTAGAGAGAGAATCAAGGATGATTCTCGACTGCGCACTCGGATCGGACTCCAATAATTCTTTATTCTTGAGCTTTAATTTTAATCATAGAGGGAAAACGGTGAAGGCGATTTCGATAGTCCTGGTATTTCTTTTTCCAGCAATAGCTTTTTCCGAAACTGCTCAAACAGAGATCACAGTCCCAAGCTCTCAGGTAGATAATGCCCCACAACCTGGTAATTGGGAACCTTGGAAACTTACTTTAGCAAAAACCATAACGTATCGAGCAGTTGCTTCCATAGATGATATTTCCGCAATTTATTACATGACAGGCAGTTGGATGACCACTGCCAGTATTGTTTCTCAAATCATGTTATCGAAAAGTCTAGTGTACGCTGCGCATGAGTCTGCGTGGAACCATTTTTCCCCGCACGATTCACATCAAACATTATCAGAAAACGTGCAATATCCTTTAATGAAATCAATGACCTATCGCATTGTCTCCGCGACCAATACCTTTTTAATGGCGATGTTCTTTACTGGATCTGCCCAACTTTCTTCTGCTTTAATGGGAATTGATGCAGTATATGGAACCTCGATATATTTCCTTCATGAAATGTTGTGGGAAGAATTTGGACCAAACAATTATCTCCATCAAAATAATTTACCCAAAAAATGATTACGCAATAGTGCGCTAAATCTTGCCCCTCGTGCATCTCTCCGCTCTGTGTATTGCTCGACCCGTTGGGACTACTTTACTCACTTTAGGTTTGGCTCTAGCAGGATTGGTCGGGTTTAGCCAATTGCCAGTAGCTCCGCTGCCCCAGGTTGATTTTCCTACCATCTCAGTGCAGGCCACGTTGCCCGGTGCTAGTCCGGAAACCATGGCGGCAAGCGTGGCCACACCCCTAGAGCGTTCTTTAGGGCGAATCGCGGGTGTCACGGAAATGACCTCCCAAAGCACGGAGGGCATGAGTCGCGTTACGCTCCAGTTTGACCTCAATCGAAACATCGATGGTGCTGCACGAGATGTTCAAGCCGCGATTCAAGCAGCTCGGTCTCTTCTTCCTAGTGGTATGCCTAGCAACCCTACGTATCGGAAAGTAAATCCTGCCGATGCACCCATGATGATCCTCTCTCTTACTTCGGAGACAAAATCGAGGGGTGAGATGTACGACATTGCCTCTACCGTGCTTGCTCAACGGTTGTCTCAGGTGGAAGGTGTGGGACAGGTCAACATGGGGGGTAGTTCTCTACCCGCCGTTCGCGTAGAACTGAATCCGCACGCAATTAACCACTACGGGATTGGCCTGGAAGACATACGGGCTAGCATCGTGGCTGCCAACGTAAATCAACCAAAAGGTTCTGTGGAAGACGCCGATCAGCACTGGCAGGTTTCAGCCAATGACCAACTGCGGACAGCACGAGAGTATTCTTCTCTTCTGATTTTTTACCATGAAGGATCAGCGATTCGATTGTCTGATGTTGCAGAAGTAGTCGATGGAGAGCAAAACCTGCGTAATGCCGGTTTGGCCAATGGCAAACCCGCAGTATTGCTTTTGCTTTACCGTCAACCCGGTGCCAATTTGCTAGACACGGTGTATCACGTCCGGTCGCTATTACCACAACTGTCTGCCATTTTGCCTGTTTCGATTTCTCTCAACGTCATCATGGATCGTACCCCAACGATTCGTGCTTCACTGCACGAAGTGGAATGGGCAATCGCCATTTCCATTGTATTAGTCATTTTGGTAGTTTTTTTATTTCTTGGAAATGTGCGAGCTACCTTGATTCCAAGTGTTACCGTGCCACTGTCATTATTGGGTGCTTGTGGGGTGATGTACTTGGGTGGCTACAGCCTAGATAACCTTTCGCTCATGGCTCTAGCGGTTGCCACAGGATTCGTAGTAGATGATGCGATTGTCGTGGTCGAAAACGTCTCACGCTATTTAGAAGAAGGTATGACACCAACCGCAGCAGCCATTCGTGGTACGCGAGAAGTATTTTTTACCGTGGTTTCGATGAGTATTTCTTTGGTAGCGGTGTTTATCCCGATTTTGTTCATGGGTGGCATTCTAGGGAGGTTGTTTCGAGAATTTGGGGTCACACTCGCAGCAGCGGTCTTGGTTTCGCTCTGGATCTCACTCACCACAACGCCCATGATGTGTGCTTTTTTACTGCGTCCTCTCCAACAGAAAACAAAAGAAAATTCGTTTCTCCAAACTGGGTATGGTCATTCTTTAGATTTTGTTTTGCGCCATCGGGTCATTACCTTTTTATTTCTATTAGGAATTGTTGCTCTAAATGTCCATTTGTATCAGATAATCCCAAAAGGTTTTTTCCCACAACAGGACACGGGACGAATCTCGGGTTCCCTCCAAGCAGATCAGGCCACTTCTTTTCAAGCCATGCAAGAGAAATTGTCAGGACTGATGAAAATCTTGAATGAAGACCCAGCAGTAGCCAATGTCATTGGTTTTACTGGCAATGCGCAACGCAACACGGGTTTTATTTTTATTTCCTTAAAACCTCTTGTTGAAAGGGGTATTCGTGCTGAGCGAATCATGGCACGTTTGCGTCCAAAGTTGGCTCAAATTCCTGGGGCTAGTCTATATCTGCAACCTGTGCAAGATATTCGGATGGGAGGACGACCCAGTGGGTCTCAATACCAATACAGTTTACTTTCAGATGATTTAGACATACTGCGCACTTGGGAACCCAAGATACGAGCAGCGTTTTCCGAACTGCCAGAATTGACAGATGTCAACACAGACCAACAAGAGCGCGGGATACAAGATCGACTGATCGTGGATCGAGACTCACTGTCACGTTATGGGATCACGATGCGCCAAGTAGATGCCACTCTCTACGACACACTTGGACAAAGGTTGGTTTCCACTATTTATCATCCTTTCAACCAATATCGGGTGGTCATGGAGTGGGCACCAGCCTACTGGCAGAATCCAGAATCTCTCCAAAATATCTACTTTATGACTCCTAACCCAGTTCCAGCTTCTGTGGTGAGTCGGGTAACTACCGAAACCACTACTTTGGCAGTAAACCATCAAGGCCAATCAACGGCGATGACTCTCTCTTTTAACTTACAGATC
>CAUYTX010000205.1:0-3086 GCA_963575665.1 Gammaproteobacteria bacterium
GATTCCCTTTTTTCTGATTATGTTTTGTAACCATTCTACTATGTCTTTGCTATAAATCGGCGGGGTCACTCGACTTCCCTGTCGAGTTCCGTAGTACACCTAATCTCAAGGTGCATGGAGCACAGAAGCACAACCAGCAGGCAAAATAGGAGCAGGAGGAGGCGGTGCTTTTTTGTTAGGAGAAGAAGGAGCAGCTACGGCGTCTAGCCACCAATCTAAATCTGACCCACATCCGTCTCCTGCTGGGATCTCCTGTTGGGAGGTGCAACGTTCGTCACCTTCCGGACAATACAACCGTACATGCATGTGGTCGTCATGTCCCCACCAAGGACGTATTTTATGCAGCCACTCTCGATCACCTTCTCGCTCACACAACCATTTTTTGATTACAGGATTTACGAAAATCCGTTCGACTTCTTCAGGTTCTGCTGCTAACCGCAATACTTCTGCTTGCACTGGTCCCCAAAGTGCACGATTGATCGTGCGGCGATCTGGTTGGATCATAGATCGCGCGGAAAGATTCTCGATTTCCCCATAGTTCAACGGACGTTCATTAGCTACCTCTGGTGACCAATACCAGAGATCTACATCTAACCCATTCTGGTGACTACGGTGTAAAGAAGCAGTTGGGCCACCACGAGGTTGCCCTAAATCGCCTACTAGCAACACCCCAAGATGTTTTCTTAAAGTAGCTTCTCCAAGTCCCTCAATAAAATGCACCAGAGAAGGATGTCCATAGACGCGGTGGCGCGAAAGCCTCATGACTTGGTAACCGCGACCAATGGGGGGCAAAGAGACTGCACCTCGGAGGCAACCTGCCGCCGGACCACCAATGACTTCTGGGGTACCGCGGGCTGGTTGGGTAACCCTTCCCCATTCCCCTGCAGGCAAAACAGAGGAGGAAAACAAGGCCAATAACGTGAAAACAACTGTTTTTTTAAATTTATTGATACCCATGGAAACCTTTTACCCAGTACATTTGACATTCAAGTACGGAATCTCGATGCGTAGGAATACGTACAAGTCGCATCTTCTCCGCAACTTCAAAATACGGTGCTACAGATTCAAAATTTGTTCCTCTTGAAACAAAGAGATATCCCTGTTTCGGATCTAAAACCGTCCGTAATCGGTAGTGGTCAGAAACTATCCCCGTGGGGTTCCAAGCAGAAATTTGAGGGGCGGGGCGAAGATAGTACCCAAGCTCTGCCAACATCGCTCGGTCATCCCCTAACAATTTTGCTTCCGGAAAATGCACTAAATCTCTTTGTACCTCTGTTGCCAATTCTCGCCACCCACGAAAACGAGCATAGGGGTCTAGGTGGCGCACTGGTTCACCGCCAAACTTTTGATACAAAACGTCATAATGATAAGCCAAACTTCCGAGCAAAAGATTGAAGGCAAACGCCATATTGAATAGAAATCGTGCACTTTGCTGGTAAAGCCAATAGGCTACTAAGATTGTAAAGGTTACGTAGCTTGGTGCACTCCAGTTGGCATTGGCCTTGACTGCTAATGCTTCAAGACACATGGTTAATAACAAAGGCAAGCCTAAAAAGAGAAGTAAGGTTTCTCGCCAATCCGTTTTAGGTCTGCGCCAAACAGTAGTGATCCAGACCCAAGTCAACACAGGCCCAAAAACCAACGTCTGTCCTGCTAAGAACTCGAAAAGTTTTGCAGGATGAAACAATGAATGGTTAAGCCCAGCACTGTGTGCGGTATGCCGAAAACTAACAAGGCCATGTGTGGCGTTCCAAATCAAGTTTGGAGAAAGGAGGAAAAGTGTTAACAAAAGAGAAATATACAGCTTAGGGTTTTTTGAGTAGTGACGGTGTTTACCACTGAAGGCTAGATATAAACCGAGTGAAAGAGGAAAGGCAACGAGGGTGTATTTAGCGAGCAACCCGAATCCAAGACACACACCCAGACCCAACCAATCTAGCCACTGGTCTTTTTCTAGGGCACGGACTAAAAACCAAAGAGCATAAGTCCAGAATAGCAAAAGGAACGCATCTGTGGACATGATCCAAGATGACGCCGAAACCATGGGTAAAGAAGAGTACAAAACAGCAGATAACCACCCCACTCGCTCTTCATATAACGTTCGTCCTACCAAAAATATGCCAAACGCGGTCAGGGGTTGTGCTATGAGGGCAGGAGTTCGGACGCAAAGTTCACCCACTCCACATAAGTTGGTAGAAACAGCGATGAGCCAAGCAATGAGGGGTGGTTTTGAAAAATATCCAAAATCTAGCGTTCTGGACCAATCAAAATAGTAGGCTTCGTCCAAAAACAAAGGCAGGTCAGCAGCAACCAAAGCCACTGCACGATAAACAGTCAGCACCCCAAGAAAGGCGATTAACCCTGCTTGAGGTGTTGCAATTCTTTTGAACACTGGGCTTTGGCTTAAAACTGTCCTTGGGCCGCGCTCGTAATCATTGTCCGAAGAGCATTACTCACCTTGATGGCTCCTGCCTTCAGTTCCGGAGGCAAAGGTTTGCCACCGTGGATCAACATATCTAAATTCATCATCATCAAATAGATCTGTTGAGGATCTTTTTTATCTTGGACTACGGCAATTCGGCAAGGCATAAAAGCTGTGTAGACGTCATTGTAATCGGCCATGAGCATACCTACCCGAGCATCACAAAAAGAGAGGAAGCTCACAAATCGGTAAGGCTTGCCAGTCACTGCTTCCACCTGTTTATAAAATGGCGACTCGCCTACAAAGAGCATGTTGTTCTGGACGGCAAGACTCTTTAGAGAGTCAGTAACTTCCTCTGGGGTCATACCCCTTTTAGCCGGTACGACGATGACCATGGATTCCCCGGGATCCAGGTTTTTCAAAAAGAGCGAACCAGCTTCTTGGTACACCTGAACAATGTCAGGATCCAAGTTGCCCATGAAAAGTTTTAGCTTGTAACAGACAAAAGAGGCAGCCACCACAGTAACCAATCCAATGACTGCCAGTAGATTTCTCAGAACTTTCATAGACCCCTCGCCAGGAAACCCCCAACTTCAGTTAGGGGAGAAATTTTGGAGTCCGATCCGAGTGCGCAGTCGATCGTCATCCATGACGCTCTCTCTAC
>CAUYTX010000206.1:0-3084 GCA_963575665.1 Gammaproteobacteria bacterium
AAAAAAAAACCAAAACCAAGGCAATTGAATCCAGTCCAGAAGTCTCAAAAAAACGCCGAGAAAAGCGAGAGTTAGATCATAAACTCACGTTACGAAATACTAGATTAGGCGACTATGCGGATATCAAAGGAATCATGGATCTTGTTTACCATGATATTGGCGGGGCTTGGACTGAAGAACAATTCGCATCCCAGATCGCCAGATTTCCAGAAGGGCAATTATGTATTGAAGACAACGACAAAGTGGTCTCCGCTGCCATTAGTTTAGTAGTCGACTACCAAAGATGGGGGGACAAACATACTTACAAAGAAATTACAGGAAATGGATACCTCACTACCCATGATCCTAATGGAGATACCCTCTATGGCGTCGATATTTTTGTACATCCTGACTACCGAGACATGCGTCTTGGGAGACGTCTTTACGATGCTAGAAAAGAACTCTGCGAACGCATGAATTTACGTGGCATGGTAGCTGGTGGCAGGATTCCTGGATACCGAAAGTTTGCAGGAAAACTCAGCCCATTACAATACATCGAACAGGTAAAAAACAAAGAAATCTACGACCCCATTTTATCTTTTCAGTTGGCCAATGATTTTCACGTTCGGAAAATCATTAGCAATTACAATCCAAACGATCAAGATTCTCACGCCCACGCAACCTTGCTTGAATGGATTAACATCTACTATGAAGAAAAACCAAAGACTCTGGGTACTTCTAAAACAGTGGTTCGTGTTGGAGTCGTACAATGGCAAATGCGAGCGGTGAATTCTTTTGCTGAGATTCGGCAACAAATTGAGTACTTTATTGACGCGGTTGCTGGATATAAATCTGATTTTTGTTTGTTCCCAGAATTTTTCTCTGCTCCCCTTATGTCCCAATTTAAAAAGGGAAATGCTGCCCAAAGTATTCGAGATCTAGCGACTTACACGGATCAAATTCGCGGAGAAATGATTCGACTTGCTTTGGCATATAATATCAACATCATTGCCGGAAGTTTGCCAGAATATCGAGATCATACTTTGTATAACGTTTCTTTTTTGTGCAGGCGAGATGGCACTTGGGATGCTCAATATAAATTACACGTGACTCCTGATGAAAAATCTTACTGGGGTCTTAAGGGTGGAGACGAACTCAAGGTTTTCGAAACCGACGTCGGAAAAATTGGCATTTTGATTTGTTACGATGTAGAATTTCCAGAACTGCCTAGGTTGTTAGCAGATCAGGGAATGCTGATTTTGTTTGTTCCTTACTGGACGGATACTAAAAATGCTTATCTCCGTGTCCGTCGTTGTGCCGAAGCACGCGCCATCGAAAATGAATGTTACGTGGTCATCGGTGGTAGCATTGGCAATTTACCGAACGTCGAGAATATGGATATTCAGTATTCTCAAGCTGCGATCTTTACCCCTTCTGATTTCGCTTTTCCACATGATGCCACCGTAGCAGAAGCAACCCCAAACACGGAAATGACCTTAATTGCTGACCTTGACTTAGAAGCACTTAAAGAAGTGCGTATTCAAGGAAGTGTGAGAAACCTTCGGGATCGCAGGCTTGATCTTTACCACTTAAATTGGGTTATGCCTACAACGAAACGTCATGGTTAGGTGAGCCTTGTAGCTAACTAGCCAACTAAGGGATACAAAACATTGCATTGTTCCAACGACCCTGGAGTAAGAGACATAAACTCTACAGGCAAGCTGCGGTTCATTGACTTGTTTGCCGGAATTGGCGGTATCCGTCTCGGGCTGGAACGAGCTGGTGGAAGATGTGTTTTCTCTTCCGAGTGGGATACCGATGCGGCTAAGACTTACGAAGCCTATTTCGGCGACAAACCAGCAGGTGATATTACAAAAGTCCAAAATTCGGACATTCCAGACCATGACATCTTAGCGGGTGGGTTTCCCTGTCAGGCGTTTTCGATCATTGGTGGAATGAAAGGATTTGGTGACACACGGGGAACACTATTTTTTGAGATTGAGCGCATCCTGCATACAAAGCATCCAAAAGCATTCTTGCTAGAGAACGTCCGTAATCTGGTATCCCACGATAAGGGACAGACCTTTAAGGTCATCTTGGAGCGTCTTAGAACACTTGGATACCATGTCCATTGGCGCATTCTGAACGCACTCCACTATAATCTTCCACAAAAACGGGAACGGGTAATCATTGTTGGGTTCAAGGAAAATCATCCTTTCGAATGGCCTCACTACCAATCACTGAAGAAAACCCTGGCAACCGTTTTAGAGCCCGATGAATTAGTCAATAAAAAGTATTTTACCTCTGAAATGGTTCGATTGAGCGTAGAAGAGCGTTTGGTAGGAAAGAAACTTCCAGCAGTACCGTGGATATGCCACGAAAATAAGGCAGGGAACATTAGTCCTCTCCCGTATTCGTGTGCACTTAGAGCTGGAGCGAGCTACAATTATCTTTTAGTAAATGGAAAGCACCGGTTAACACCACGGGAGAATCTTCGCTTGCAGGGTTTCCCAGAAGATTTTCCCACTGTTGTTCCTGATTCGGCCATCAGAAAGCAATGCGGCAATAGTGTCCCGGTCACAATGATCGAGGCAGTTGCAAAACAGGTTGTAGCCGCTTTAGCTGAAAAACCTCTTGCAATTCATTTGACTCCCCCGTGCACTGATGCTGGACAACTCGAAATGATTTTTCCCGCAATTTTATGAATTTGAAACAAGCGAAAACTAAGTTGGATAAAGTCATCAACAAAGGACGTGTCCATTTCTATAAGCCATTCCAGATTGCAGAGGTTTTGCGCCGTCATCGAACCGGTGAACTGGTAAATCTCTTAGACTTAGAAAGCTATAAGAACGCGTCACGGAGATGGCGAGATGATGTCAGCAATCTTTTAGTCGGACGAAGTTCAAACAGTTCAGCTCGCTACCAAGATGACGTGTTTAACGAAAACGCTTGTCCTCCAGAAGCATTAGTAGTCCTTGGTGAGCACAACAAAGCAACCAACGGCGAGGTAGAAACATACATATACGGGATGTTTGAAGCCAAGGTTTCCTCAATGGAGCGAGACAGGGATGTCGAGTGACCCCGCCGATTTAAGCCATGGTGGAG
>CAUYTX010000207.1:0-3082 GCA_963575665.1 Gammaproteobacteria bacterium
GCGTAGAGAGAGCGTCATGGATGACGATCGACTGCGCACTCGGATCGGACTCCAAAAGAGAGCCTGTCATAATAATCTCAGGTTTCTGGTGTACCTTACACATCAGCTACGGGCGGTAGGCCTGAAAGTAATGCGCGTGGAGGGCGGCAACGACCAAACGCTGGCGGTAAAGGCACTGTTAGAATGTGGCGTCCTGAGAACCGCGAACCGATTTTACGTGCGTAGAAAGAGCGTCATGGATGGCGATCGACTGTGCACTCGGATCGGACTCCAAGGGAACCAGGTATAGATTTTTTCGCGAGGAGCCTATGAAAGTAGAAGACGTGATGACTCGTTGGGTAAAGACGGTTACGCCGGATCAACGCCTCAATGAGGTGGCAGCCAGCATGTGTCTTCACCGTATTCCCACTTTGCCCGTTGTGGAAGATGGAGATCGTTTGGTAGGCATCATCGCCGAGAGTGATATTTTGAGATATTTGTTCCCGAGTTTGGATGTTGTGATTAGCGCGGGATTAGACAAAATGGATTTTGAAGCCATGGAAGACGACTATGGCAACCTACACAAACTTTCAGTCGCCGACATCATGAACCACAAGGTATTTGTGGTTCGTCCCGAGATGCATGTACTCAAAGCTACCTCAGTGATGGTACATCACCGCCTACGTCGTATTCCCGTTGCAGATGACGGCAGACTCAAAGGCATTTTGAGCCTTGGGGATGTTCACAAAGCACTACTTCGTAAGTCAATCTAAAGACTTCTCGCGCCCTGCTCGGGCGCGATTCCACCAAAACTATTTCGATCCCCTGCTCCCCGTACCTCTTCGGCCCATCGTAGGCTCTTTAGTTATGTTTTGGGTCGCCTACTTCTCGGTTTGACCATTGGATTGTTGATAGTAGGGTTGAGTCAGGCATTCATTCTGGATCGACAAGTGCGCGAGCAGTTTGACGGCAAACGCTGGGCATTGCCGGCCCGCGTGTATGCACGTTCTCTTGAGCTTTACCAAGGTTTAAACCTCAAGTCGACCCAGCTCCAATCCGAATTAAGTGCACTTGGATACCGATCTGTTAAAGAACCATCGGAGCCAGGTTCATATGTTTTCTCGGGCAATGACGTAAAAATCATCACGCGAGCCTTCCGGTTTTGGGAGGGTGACGAACCTTCCCGCGTAGTACATGTTGGTTTTGACGGCAACAACATTCGAGTTCTCGACGACCCCCGCAATGGAGAAGCATTAGGAGTAGTACGGCTTGATCCCAGGGTCATTGGTGGTATCTATCCTACCAAAGCCGAAGACCGGATCTTGGTTCGCATTTCAGATGTTCCTGCATTGCTTATTCAGTTTTTGATTGCGACTGAGGATCGTCATTTTTATGAACACCATGGGATAGATCCTGTTGCCATCGTCCGGGCTTTCGTTTCTAACCTTCGTGCAGGAGCCACTATTCAGGGGGGTTCCACTCTCACCCAACAACTTGTCAAAAACTTCTACCTCCAAAAGGAACGCAGTTTTTCGCGCAAAGCCAAAGAAGCCGTCATGGCCCTAGAGCTAGACCTCCACTATAGCAAAGAGGAGATCCTAGAGGCTTATCTTAATGAAATATACTTGGGCCAAGACGGTGATCGTGCTATCCACGGTTTTGGTCTAGCCAGTTGGTTCTACTTTGGACGCCCCCTAGAAGAACTAGCACCTCCGCATCTTGCCCTGTTGGTAGGGCTCGCTCGAGGTGCTTCCTATTATGACCCAAGGAAGCATCCTGCGCGCGCCCGTGAACGAAGAAACTTAGTGTTGGGGCAACTGGTAGAAATGGGAGGTCTTTCTGAAGAAGAAGCGCGTCAAGCACAGGCAACCCCATTAAATGTACTTCCGCGACCTCGTCGGGGTTCTTCTCCCTACCCTGCCTTTTTAGACTTAGTACGTCGGCAACTGGCACATGACTACAAAGAAGATGATCTTCGTTCTGAAGGGCTTCAAGTTTTCACCACCTTAGATCCCTTTACGCAAGAGGCTGCAGAACAGGCTTTAGACTCGCGGGCACGAACCTTAGAAAAACAAAAACGTTTTCCTGTGGGGAAACTAGAAGGTGCCATGATCGTTACCGATAAAGAGAACGGAGAAGTGCAAGCCGTGGTCGGTGGCCGTGAAAGTCATTTTGCAGGTTTTAACCGTGCTCTGGATGCTGTTCGATCGGTTGGTTCCACCATTAAACCGGTGGTGTATTTGACTGCATTGGCCAAAGGACGTCCATACCATTTATTAACGCCCCTTGAAGACTTGCCAATCTCCGTACCAGTTTCTGGTGGGCGTCCTTGGGAACCTAAAAATTACGACCACCGTGTTCATGGCATCGTTCCTTTACGGAGTGCTTTGGCACATTCCTACAATTTAGCTACTGTCCGATTGGGTTTGGCAGTGGGTGTTCCAGAAGTCGTAGCCATGTTAGAACGGTTGGGTTTGGAAAGGAAAGTAGAACCGTATCCTTCACTTCTGCTGGGCGGTGTTTCTCTAACACCATTAGAAGTGATTGGTATTTATCAAACCATTGCTTCAGGTGGATTTCGAGTACCTTTGCGATCTATTCGAGCGGTATCTACTGCGCAGGGAGCACCCCTCCAACATTACTCCCTAGAGGTTCAGTCTGCCGTAGAACCAGGTCCCGTTTTTTTGCTTACCAACGCTCTCCAAGAAGTGGTTCGATCTGGAACCGGGCGACCATTGTCTGCCAAACTACCTTCTAGTCTCAATTTAGCAGGGAAGACTGGAACCACGGACGAAATGCGGGATTCTTGGTTCTCTGGGTTCTCTGGGGATCGGGTTGCAGTAGTTTGGATAGGTCGTGATGATAACCAACCTGCGGGATACACCGGTGCCCAATGGGCTATGATGGTATGTATGGATTTAATGCAAGCACTTCAACCTCGTGCACTGGAGCCAAGCGCGCCACCCGATGTGGAGTATGCTTCTATTTCTTCGCGAGGACACCAAGTCGAAGCACATTGTTCTGGAGCAGATCGGGTTCCTTTCCTTCGCGATAATCCACCGCCTTCTGTGAAAGGTTGCGGCTCGGAACCTCATGGGTCCTC
>CAUYTX010000208.1:0-3061 GCA_963575665.1 Gammaproteobacteria bacterium
AATAGGTTGGGTTGATCCTGCGTAGAATTTACATTTTTTTGAATGGGGAGTTCTGAATAGTCAGAAGGTTTTGGCAGTAAGTGCGTAGCCATTGGCAACTGCAAAGACCACTCTACATTGTGATTAGGCTGGTTAGTTGAATGTAAAGGACGTAAGAGCTCTAAAGGTTCCTCCGCAAGAAGAACACTTGAATACAAGAGAATTAAGAGTGATGAAATTTTTTTCAAACCTTTGTCCTTACTGCTCCCCCTCGCCCCTCAGGGAGAAGGGGCTAGGGGGTGAGGTCGCCTGGCTATAAACTATTTAGGGGGTATTGCTACTACACAATTCACTACCGAGCCCTTTGACTGTGCTTCTGTCCTACAGGTTTGTAATGAGTTTCTGTTGTTCCCAATCAGTTGGGTCCCGAAGACTAATTCGCGGTAAGACACCTCGTCAGACCGCAAAAGAAAGGTACTCCCTGCGTTCCAGTATTGTTCTGGACCGATCAGCCAAGCAGCCATCTCGAACCGCAACGTCGTAGGCATTAAAGAAAAAAAGACTGCAATCAATAAAAAAACTAAAAAACTGCCAAACAATGTGAACGGGACGATAGCCCAAGCACTCTTTGACGAAACGGGTTGCGAAAGTGTTTGTAAACCTGGTGCCACGGATTGAGGAGGTAAAATATTCCCTCCAGTGCTTACTGATAGAAGGGGTAGTGGGTGTGCGGAGACCCTAGGTGTCGACTGATGTGTGAGCTCGAGTAATTGTTCCAATACTTGACATTCTGGGTGAAGTTTTGCTTCTTCCGGATCGTACAAAAGGCAAGAAGGGTCTAGGAGCCAAGCTTGGATCCGTTTCTCCATGGTTTCTTTTGGTGTCATCCCCTTTTGAGATTGATCTCTGCTGGGAAGGCGATGCACAGTAGCAGGGGACAATCTTTGTAATAGGCCACTGCGTTGTGCAGGCAAAAAAAGCGGAGCAGACTGAGTTTTTTCAGCAGAATCAAACAAATCCAAAAGAGAAGAGGCCAATTCTAAATAGGCAATACTCACTGGATCATGTGGCGCATACACCAACACGGGCTTTCCGTACTGGCTCGCTTCTTGAATTTTCTCACTCCAAGGGATTTCTTTGGATAACGTAACAGAACTATACCCTTGCAAAAGAGCTGTTTTTAGATCCTCTTGTGTGCATTGTGTGGCAAACAGGTATACCCCGCGAAGTGCTTGGCGCATGCCTCCGCGCAAACGTTGGATGGCTGTGAGCAATGCCGGAACCCCTGGCAAGGCTTGAATCGAAACGGGAACTAGAATCCAATGAGCGGCAACCAAAACATTTAAGGTAATGAGGCCTAAATTGGAAGGACAGTTAATCAAGACAATATCAAAACAGATTGGCAATGCACGCAAGGTTTCTAGTCCTTGCGCAAGACGTGTCCTGCTGTCCCCAACCGTTGATAGTCTACGCTCAACGCTGCCGAGGCTATCCTCTGCCGGAAGCAAGTACAGATCTGGAATTTCAGTAGCCGCAATCATTTCCCTAGTGATGACGGCTTCCGTGAGCAGCCTTGCAGTTCCCCCTTGACCATGCCACCCCAAAATGAGAGACGCGCCACTCCCTCCCCTTGGATCTAGGTCGATGACTAATACCCGATTTCCCGAAGCGGCAAATGCCACGGCCAAGTTCACCACCGTGGTTGTCTTCCCAGTGCCGTTTAGGGCACTGACCACGGCAATGATTTCTGGGCCTGGTCTAGTGTCTAAGGTGTCCTGACTCATTTTGAAAAGGGCTGCCTAGGTCTTAGGTTTCAAATTGACGAGACTTTCCAAACCTTGACGTCTTCCTAATTTTTGATCAGAAGCCGCAGGCGAAGATGCCCATTCTAGTGGTGTTTCACTCTCTGGCCTGTGAACAGGTGGCCGCGGCGTTGGCACTGGTTTGTGGGTGAACTCCGGATGCTCGCTTCGGTCTGCATGTCCAGCAGGTTTAATTCGGTGTAACTGGCGGTTTAGCAAGGACTCGCGAGGCGGAGGACGCCACATGAAATCCTCTGGGTGTTTCGACGCTTCAAGAGAGTTTTTCCCAATGAGACTTACTAAATCCTGTGAAGGAGAAAATGAATAAGATGGTTCATGTTCGTGCCAAGGCATCTCCCTTTCGGAAGTAAAACTCTCTGCTTCTAATACTACGGTACCTTTGTGTCCGCGTGGCCAGAACCAGCGAGCCCACAAACCAACCAAAATAGAAGCCACCAGTGCCCCTAACAACCACCAGAGATCCATACGTTAGCGTCTTTTGTTAAGTTCAGTTTCCGCAGGGTATTTTGACCAGACTTTTTGTCTTAGATCAGAGTACCACGCTTCCAAGGCCAAACGCGCCTGCGCCATCTCGTGCCATTTTTGAATGGATGGATACCCAACCTCTGCCAAAGATTCGACACCAGTGTTCCAATCTCCACTCCGGATTGATTCTACCGAATGACGAATGCTGTCTTCCAGTTGTTCTATGTGGTATCTTGCTTCGCAGGCCTTCCTAGACCAGATCCACCAAGGGTTCCAACGGTTCGCAGCCTCTTGCATCAATCTTTGGTTTTGCACCTCATTGTAGAGTTGTTCTAACTTTGCCGATAGCATTGGACGTCCTAGAATCTCATAAGAAGACCCAGCAGCCAACGTCGGCAACTCTGGCAACTCAGTCCACAGGACTCGCAGGGCTGCCAATTCTGAGCGAAAATCCGAACCTTCAGCCAATCGCAATCCAAGTTCATATGGGGGAAGAGGGTCCTTGGGGTAAGATCGTTGCAGCGACGGTTGTTGGATCATCACATGGACGAAGAAATCAAGCAGGGCAGGACGCCTATGCGGTGGCTGTCGAGGATGATTGGTTAGTAGCCGTTGTATGTGATGGTGCAGGCAGTGTCCCCCATGGAGGAGAAGGTGCACTGCTGTGTGCTGAAAACTTAGTAAATGGCCTGTTGTGTGATTTAAAAGAAATGCTTTTGGATCAATTCAGCACAGAAACCATAGATCGTTTCGTAACAAAACAAATAGAACAAGTCCGCGTGCCGTCTGGCAAA
>CAUYTX010000209.1:0-3016 GCA_963575665.1 Gammaproteobacteria bacterium
TAGAGAGAGAATCAAGGATGATTCTCGACTGCGCACTCGGATCGGACTCCAATAAGCGTTCCTATGGCGGATTGGTTACATAATAGAAAGGACGCCAGTTTCCCGGCGTCCCCTTTCAAGCCAACTACATACTAACTAATGCGCGTGGATACCGGTGTTCTGCCGGACATATAACTCTTCCCACATCTCTTCTGCGCGCTTCTCACGGAACAGCAGTGAACCAAGGATTACTCCCAAGAATCCCAATGGAATGGAAATGATGCCAGGATTCTTCAAAGTGAACCACGGTTTCTCTAGTCCCACAATGCTCTTGGTTTCCTTTCCAAGACTATCCAACATTCCCTGTGCAGTTTTCTTCGCTTTTTCCAGAGCTAAAATGTCTTTCTTGATGGGCTCTTGTGCTGCTAGATCTGTAGTCTTGCCCAAAGCAACCTGGAGGGCTACTAATTTGCTTTCTGCGGCGGCAAGTGCTTTCTCCTGCACTGGGCGAACTAACATCGGATAGGTCATGTTGGGAGAAACCATGACTAATCCAATGGCGGTCATCGAGCCCAGTACCATCCCCAATACGATGCCCACCGTGTTTGCTCTTTTCCAGTACAAAGTCAGTAGCACTGCTGGTAAGTTTGAAGAAGCCGCTACAGCAAAAGCCAACGCGACTAAGTGTGCAACGTTTTGGCCTTTGGCGAGAATACCTACCGTAATGGCCAGAGCACCTACCAAGACGGAAGCAATACGAGCAGCTCGTACTTGTTCCCTCGGAGTAGCACGTTCTCCACGAATGACACCTACGTAGATATCATGTGCCATGGCAGAAGCTGCAGCGAGTACTAATCCTGCTACGACCGCAACAATCGTCGCAAAGGCAACCGCTGCTACGAAAGCTAAAAACAGGTTCCCTAACTGGGAATTAGGCCCACCGCCTAAGTATTGTGCGAGTAGAGGCCCAGCCATGTTACCACCTTTGTCGATTGCGGCAATGTTTGAAGAACCAACGTAGATAGCAGCACCTGTCCCTAAAAAGAGTGTGAGCACGTAAAAACCGCCAATGATGGCCATAGCCCAAATCACAGAAAGCCGCGCATCTTTAGCCGTGGGAACAGTGAAGAAGCGCATCAAAATGTGAGGCAATCCTGCGGTTCCAAAAACGAGGGCCATGCCAAGCGAAATCTGATCGAGCGGATCCTTCAGAAATAGCCCCGGTTCTAGGAAACGTTGGCCAAGTTCAACAGCACTCATGTTGGCAGCTGCATCTCCAAGCAGTTTTTTCACCTGTGCCTGAACACCAATGTTATTGACCACTTCTTGGAGGTAGCCAGGCAAACTGAAGCCATAAGGTGCCCAGACCAACATCACCAAAAGAATCGAAGCTACCACCAACAACACTGCCTTGACGATCTGCACCCAGGTAGTGGCAATCATGCCTCCGAAAACTACGTAGAGAAGCATCAACACGCCAACACCAACCACCGATACTTCGTACTCAATACCAATCAAGGTTTTGATGAGAACCGCACCTCCGACCATCTGCGCTGTTAGATAAAACGTAGAAACAGTAATCGTAGAGATGGCGGCAACTGTTTTAGAGGTTTTTGGATGATTTCGGAATGCCAAAATATCACCCAACGTATATTTACCAATGTTTCGGCAGGGTTCTGCGATCACCAACAGGACAGTGATGTAAGCCACGAGCCAACCCACCGAATACATAAAACCATCGTAGCCGTACAGTGAGATCAAACCAGCAATGCCCAGAAAGGAAGCCGCAGATAAATAATCTCCGGCAATAGCCCAGCCATTTTGCAGCCCTGAGATTGACCTGCCAGCCGCGTAAAACTCATGAGTGGTGTGGGTGTGTTTTGCGGCCCAGTAGGTGATGTACATCGTGATTGCGATGATGGCCCCAAACACTTCAAAAGTGAGCCATTTATACTGTTCTGCTACGGCACCACCGTCTGCAAAAGCAGATCCGATGCCTAAAATACCTAGAATCAAATAGTAAGGAACGCGCGTCATTGCTTAATCTCCTATCCTGTGGGCACTATCAACAATTTCTTTAGTCAACGCATCAAATTCACCGTTGGCTTTTCGTGCGTAGACCCAAGCAATGCTCCAAGCCACTATGAATTCGGAGAGTGCGAATAAAATGCCCACATTGATGACACCCCAAACCTTTATCTTAAAGAGCTCTGGGAAGTATCCTGCACCTACCGGCAACAAAAAGTAGTAAAACACAGAGAAAAACATCAAACCCCATAAAAAGAGGGATTTTTTACGGTGTAGTTCTTGAAACTTAGAATCTGCCCGGATTTTAGACCAATTCATTTTCTTTTCACGAGACGACATGTAAACCTCAGATGATTGTTTGATTGATTGCTCTCAAAAGGTGTATTATTGCTCATTCATGAAGTATCGTCCAGTGGGTATGCAGCCTCTACTGGCAGACTAGGCCGTAGTGTTAGGTTTCTTCGCGGGGAATCTATGAAGATCAAACAGGTAGGTATCCTAGGGGGTACTGGTTTTGTAGGCCGGTACTTGGCCTCCGCATTGGTACGACGCGGGCAACGGGTTCGCATTTTGAGTCGCCATCCGCAGCGCCACCGAGATTTAGTTTCCAGAGAAGTAGAAGTCTTAGAAACCGACATACACAACCCTAAGCAGTTACGCGAACGACTTCAAGGAATGGATGCAGTCGTCAATTTGGTTGGAATCCACAATGAGTCCGGATCAAACGGATTCGTCCGCGCTCATGTCGAAGTACCACGCTCTCTCGTAGCTGCTTGTTCTGATTTGGGCATTGGCCGGATCCTGCACATGAGTGCCCTTCATGCAGGGGATACTGAAGTCAAGAGCCATTACATGCGAACGAAGGGCGAAGGAGAGTCCCTGGCTCATGAGGCAAAATCCCAAGGTATTGCAGTTTCTAGTTTTCAGCCTTCTGTGATTTTTGGGTCTAAAGATAGCTTCTTGAATCGGTTTGCAACCTTGTTGCGTCTATCTCCCGTCCTGCCTCTTG
>CAUYTX010000210.1:0-20953 GCA_963575665.1 Gammaproteobacteria bacterium
GAATGGGGCAAAGATGGGATCGATGGTGAGTTGTACATTCTTCAAGCACGCCCGGAAACGGTGAAGAGTCGCTCGCAAAAAGGGGTTGTTCGTTACCTTCTTCAAGAGCGTGGGCCTATTTTGGCAGAAGGTCGATCCATTGGCCAAAAGATTGGTGCTGGCAACGCCTGCGTATTGAACCATCTTCAGGAAATGAGCAGATTTCAGACTGGTGATGTGTTGATTTCTGACATGACGGATCCAGATTGGGAACCCATCATGAAGCGTGCCGCTGCGATTGTGACCAATCGTGGGGGCAGGACGTGTCATGCCTCGATTGTGGCACGAGAATTGGGGATTCCTGCAGTAGTAGGCTGCATCGATGCTACCCAACGGATTCAAAACGGCACCAAAATAACTGTTTCTTGCGCGGAGGGGGATGCGGGTTATGTTTATGCTGGCAAACTGCCTTTTGAAGTGCGTGAAGAGGCTCCGATTGAAGTCATGCCCCCTTTGCCTTTCAAATTGATGGTCAATGTTGCAGATCCAGAGCGGGTGTTTGGTTTGCATTCCCTCCCGAATGCCGGAGTTGGTCTGGCGCGGCTAGAGTTCATCATCAACCGAAACATCGGGGTGCATCCGAAGGCACTGTTAGATTACGAACAATTATCTCAAGAGCTACGTTCCGAAATTGATGCAAAGATGGTAGGGTATTCGGATCCTATCCATTTCTACCAAGAAAAACTTAGCGAAGGCATTGGCACTATAGCCGCTGCGTTTTACCCAAAACCGGTGATTGTGCGGTTATCAGACTTTAAGTCAAATGAATATGCGAACTTGATCGGTGGAAAGCAGTACGAACCTACCGAAGAGAATCCGATGATTGGGTTTAGGGGAGCCTCTCGCTACCTTGCACCCGCATTTCGTGCTTGTTTTGACATGGAATGTGTGGCTTTGCGTCGAGTTCGTGAAGAGTGGGGTTTGACCAATGTTGAGGTCATGGTTCCTTTTGTGCGTACCGTGGGTGAAGCCGCTCAGGTTTCGAAACTCTTAGCAGAAAACGGTTTGAAACGCGGTGAGCACGGTCTACGATTGATTATGATGTGTGAGATTCCTTCCAATGCACTTCTAGCCGAAGAGTTCCTAGAGTATTTTGACGGATTTTCGATCGGTTCTAATGATCTTACCCAACTTACCTTGGGATTAGATCGGGATTCAGCATTGGTGGCTGATCGGTTTGATGAACGCAATCCAGCCGTAAAAGCCCTTTTATCCCGCGCCATCCAAGCATGTCGGACGGCGGGTAAATATGTGGGTATTTGCGGACAAGGACCTTCCGATCATCCAGATTTTGCCCAATGGCTTATGGATCAAGGAATTTCTACAGTTTCCTTAGATCCTGATGCAATTGTGAAAACCTGGCTACTTCTAGCAAAGAGTAGGACAGACTGATTTTCGGAACCGTGTGTTTATTTTCGATCGGCCGTTCGTATTTTGTTAGGAGTGTTAGCGTAGGGAGGGTGTGTGTCCCCTAATCAGTACTTGTGTGCTGCTCTTTGGGGGGTATGGGCATCAGTTGTCAATGCAGCAGTAGCTACCCACGGGGAATTCGTAGCCTCCGAACAGTGTGCTGCCACGTTGACTCTCCAGGACGATAATCCTGGAAATGTCCACCTCGAGCCAGGACGTCCTTACCGTGCTCTGGCTTTAGACCGCCGTGGCGGTGGTTGGATCCGCATCATCATACCTGAGGCTAGGCCGCGGGTGCGTTGGGCTGATATGGATTGTGGGGAATACCGAGCGGATGAGGGAACATTGCATTTCTCCCCGTTTTTCGACTCACGTACTAATTTAGTGTATGTGGATTACCCATGGAAAAAACGTATAGATATTACGCCGACACCTCCTCCGGTGAGCCCTCTTGAGGAGCGTCTACTTTCCATCTGTGGACACCCGGGGGACTACCCAGAACCTGGTGCCTTCCGTGCATTGGTTGAGTCTGAGCCAACCCTTTTAGCGAACTTAGGGGAGGCGATTGGTTGTAGCAGTAGCAGTGGTCCCGATTGCAATCAATTAGTAGTTTTAGATCGATTGACGGATCTCTGGTTTCTTGCGGATGGTTTTCGACGGGTCTTTTGTGGGGAACCCGGGTCCGTTCGCATAGAAGGCCCTCATTACAGAGCTTCCTATCTACAACTTCAACGCCGAGGGTGGGGCGGGCTTATGGACGCCTATAAAGGCAGAGAAGAAGTTTTACCCGGGGTTATCTACAGCATAGGCATAGAGCACGAATGGCGTGGAAAGCGAGTGCAAACCCCTATTTCTCAGGGCTACTTTTACTCATTAGATGGTCCAGAACTGTTAATACATGGGACTCGTGCCATCACACTTTTGGGAGCACCCATGAATCGTCAGGCTTGCCGCTATATCGTGAAAAACCATGAAGTTTCCTTTAATAGTGTCGTCATTGGAAAAGAAGGGGGATTAAAAACCTTTTATCCGACTGTTTTACCGGATCGTACACTGCTATCTTGCGAACCATAGTGACTGATACTCGGGATATTATGCAGAATACTTCTCCTGAGCGTCTTTCTGGAGTAGTAGAACGAATTACCTTTTTTAGTGAAGAAACCGGTTTTTGTGTCCTACGGGTAAAAGTCCGAGGATGCGTAGACCTCGTCACAGTAGTAGGTACTGCTGCTTCCGTGTCTGTGGGTGAATACGTAGATTGCGATGGTTCTTGGGTCAACGATCGCACACATGGCTTGCAGTTTTCTGCTAAAAACTCGCGATTTTCTGTTCCAAATACGTTGGATGGTATCCGCCGTTATCTTGGATCTGGAATGTTATTAGGTATTGGTTCTCACTTTGCTGAAAAATTAGTGGATATTTTCAAAGAAAAAATTTTCGAAGTTATTGAAAAAACACCAGAACGTTTGGAAGAAATACCAGGAATTGGAACTAAACGTCGAAGAAAAATAGAACAATCTTGGACGGGGCAAAAAGCTACACGAGAGATTATGGTTTTTCTTCAGTCACATGGAATTGGAACAGGACGCGCTGCTCGGATTTACAAAATTTATGGTGTAGAAGCTATTGATCGAGTCCGAGAAGACCCGTATCGTCTTACCTTAGATATTCATGGCATTGGTTTTAAGATAGCGGACGCATTGGCAATACGACTCGGAATCCCTCAAGATTCTTTGATTCGTGCTCGCGCGGGCGTACGCTATACCCTCCAAGAATCCTCTAATCGAGGGCACTGTGCTGCTTTTCGGACCGCATTAACTAAAGAAGCAAACAAGTTACTTGGCATTTCGGAAGACCTTATCAGAGAGGCTATCGATGCAGAAGTAGCAGCAAATCGTTTAGTAGCAGGAGAAATCGAGACCGAACCAAGTGTATACCTTACGCCGCTGTACCGTGCAGAAATAGGGGTTGCTGGGCATTTGACTCGTTTGATGTCAAATCCAACTCCGTGGGGTTGGATCAATGCAGAGTTTGCACTACCTTGGGTTGAAAAAAAGACTGGATTGATATTATCTGAATCACAACGCGCAGCGGTTTCGGCAGTCATTAACGGGAAAGTCACCGTCATTACGGGAGGCCCCGGAGTAGGCAAGACCACAGTAGTTAACAGCATCTTAAAGATTTTGTTAGCAAAACAAGTTCGATTTTTATTGTGTGCTCCTACGGGTCGTGCTGCCAAAAGGCTTTCCGAATCCACGGGCATAGAAGCACGTACTTTGCATAGAACACTTGAATTTGATTTCAGAGCAGAGGGTTTTAAGAGGAATGCAAATAATCCATTAGAAGCGGATTTAATAGTGGTTGATGAGACCTCGATGGTAGACGTAGTGCTTATGAATCAGCTTTTGCGTGCGCTGACTTCTCGTACTGCTCTATTATTGGTGGGTGACGTAGACCAACTTCCTTCCGTGGGACCTGGTCAAGTATTAGCAGATGTCTTAGCTTCTGGTGCAGTACCCACAGTACGTCTTACGGAGATTTTTCGACAAGCGGCCTCTTCCAGAATTATCGTTAATGCGCATCGTATTCATCAAGGAAAGATGCCAGAGAAGCAAACATCAGAGGGTGATTTTTTTGTCGTTTTTGCTGAAACTCCAGAGGAAATCCGAGATCAACTGCTAGAGGTAGTGACCCATAAAATTCCAAAAGATTTTGGGCTGGACCCTATACGTCAAATTCAAGTCTTGACTCCCATGAATCGCGGGATTTTGGGCACGCATAGCCTAAATATTGAATTGCAAAAAATATTAAATCCTAAAAAAACACCTTATGTCGAAAGATTTGGCAAAACCTATGCGTCTGGGGACAAAGTCCTTCAAATCGTCAATAACTACGGAAAAGAAATCTTTAATGGGGATATTGGAACAATTTCCCGAGTAGACACGGAAGAAGGATTGCTCTTTGTAGATTTTGAAAGTCGCATCGTAGAATATGAATTCTCAGAATTGGACGAGATCACCTTGGCTTATGCTACAACGATCCACAAAAGCCAAGGAGGAGAATATCCTGCAGTAGTCATCCCGCTATCCATGCAACATTACTTATTGTTAGCGCGGAACCTATTATACACTGCGGTCACTCGGGGACGTCGCCTAGTGTTTGTAATTGCTCAACCTAAGGCATTAGCTACTGCAGTCAAAAATTTGAATACCACTGGTCGTCTTACAAACCTACGTTCTCGTCTGGCAGAAAAATCTTAGATCCTGTTTACAAAGTTTTACTTGGAGTCCGATCCGAGTGCGCAGTCGATCGTCATCCGTGACGCTCTCCCTACGCACGTAAAATCGGTTCGCGGTTCTCAGGACGACATATTCCGACGGTGCCTTCACCGCCCAGCGTTTGGTCATTGTCGCTCTCCACGCGCATTACTTTCAGGCCTACCGCCCGTAGCTGGTGTTCAAGGTACCCCAAAAATCTAGGGTCATCATGATAGGCTCCTTGAGAATTGCAAACCACTTTTGTGGATCGGACGGCTCTGTGCCGCCGAACACCCGACCGGTTGAGTCGAATCATGAGTCGCCCCATGAAGCTCTCGATTAGATCCGTGCGTGCGACTTTCACCGCACACGGCTCCCGATGATATCGGCTTCTGACTAAGATTGATTTCGATCTCGGTCATTACCTTGCCTATTAAACCTGAGTTCGACGTAAGAAATAATGTAAGTTATTGTATCAGTTATGCTTTATTATGTTCTTACTAAAACACTATAGTATTATGTTTACCTACACAGCACCTATTCACAGACTTAGGCCTCTAAAATGTTTGGGACATCCTTCCCAAGATTACTAGGAGTTACGCAGTTGAAAATATAAGTCTTTGATTTTTATAAAAATTTTGTTTTTCGTCAAAAACAATAAATCCAACGAAATCAGTAACTTGTGAATCCAACTGCGTAACTCCTAGATTACTATAAATTAAATAAATACAGTGAGTTAGCTTTTTTTCTTACGTCGAACTCAGGTATGTTACAATTTTCTGCACTGTCGTGCTCAGATGGCTATTACTTCGTAAACAGGCCCTAAAAAATGAAATTTTTATACGATTTCTTCCCAGTTTTATTTTTTTTCATTGCCTACAAACTATATGATATTTACGTCGCGACAGCGGTAGTCATGGTTTCTGCCTTTTTACAAACGGGAGGTTACTGGTTAAGGTTCAAAAAATTTGAGACGGCTCACCTGCTTACATTGGGGTTAGTGTTGGTGTTAGGTGGGGCCACTTTGTTCTTCCAAAATCCAATATTTATCAAGTGGAAACCAACTTTGGTGAATTGGATGTTTGCGATTGCTTTTCTTGGGAGTCAATGGATAGGGAACAAGCCTATCATTGAACGGATGCTTGGTGCTCAAGTAAGGCTACCTAGTACCATTTGGACTCGTCTAAATTTAGCTTGGGTGTTTTTTTTCTTACTCTCCGGAAGCGGCAATTTGTATGTAGCCTACCACTTTAGTGAAGCCACATGGGTTAATTTTAAGCTATTCGGAATGATGGGACTCACGATCGTTTTCATTATTATACAGACAGCATATATCAGTCGCTACTTGCCCAAAGAATAATGAGCACTGATTTTCTTTTTTCTAATTCTTAGAGGCTGTTTTATGTTTGATCCAGTACGCGCAGCTCTCTTAGATACGCAGTGTGCACAGTTAGCACAAGAGGATAAATTTAAAGAAGCATTAGAAATAGCCTACGTGGCACTTAGTTTAGAACCACCTACAGGCATTCGGTTATTTAATGCTGCTATCTTTGCTGCGAATACGGGGTCAGTAGTGGAGGCTCTTGCCTATTATCAACAAGCTAAGTCTACAGGTTTTATCAACGAAAATTGTGATAGATTGTTTGCCGCTGCCCACAGTCAATATCTGTGTAATTTGGGATATTTAATGGAGTGTAAGCGAGGTGTTTCTTTTGGGGCACACTTAGATTGGTATTCTCTACATGGACGTCCCCTCCGAGCAGAACAAAAAGAGTTTTCTAAACAACTTGGCACAGAAGAGAAGATTCGGGTGGGATTTGTTCTTGGAGACGTGTATTTAGCGAATACCTTCTTTTCTGGAATGTTAGGATACACAAATCGGAATCGTTTTGAGTGGTATCTGTATTTTAATAGTCCACTTCAAGACAAAATCAAGATCTTGGGAGACTTGGATAAAGATCGTTTCGACCAAAATTGTTTCGACTGGGATTTGTATTTTGATACTACACTTCAAGATAAAATTTCACATTCAGGAAAATATCAAAATAGAAGAAAAATTTCAGAAATGTCTGATTCTGAAGTATCAAAACAGATTAGGCAAGATAAAATAGACATTTTGATCGACTTAGCAGGTCACACGGAAGGAAACCGACTTCGAGTGTTTTGTTATCGGCCTGCTCCGATTCAAATAAGTTTTCTAAAATATTGGGAAACTACTGGAATTTCAGAAATAGATTTTGTTTTAATGGATTCTGAAATTGCGCCAGAAGGAGAAGATTCTTATTTTGTAGAGTCTCTTAGCCGGTTTGAAAAAAGTTGTTTTTTTTATCATGTACCTCAGTTTGCCCCTCCTCTATTAGAAAAAAAGGAGGAAGGTATATTTATATTTTCATATTTTGATGAAGTAAAAAAGATTCATTTACGAACAGCAACTGTCTGGGGAGAGATATTAAAAAATCTGCCAGAATCAAGATTACATATCTATTCAAAATCTCTCAAGAAATCATTTGAGAAAAAGTCTATCACTGAGCTTCTTAAAAAAGCAGGGGTACCATTAGAACGAGTATTTTTTTTATTAGAAGGTGTGTTTGATAAACAGGCACTTTGTAATTACAACTCCGTACATGCAGTCTTGGATAGTTTTCCATTTTCATGTGAGGTCAGAACGTCGTTCGATGCTTTATTTATGGAGGTTCCGATCGTTACTTTGCGTGGAAATCGCCCCTTAGGGAGGCGAACCGGGAGCCTTTTAAAACGGTTGGGATTAGATGAGTTGATCGCAGATAACGAACGAGAATATGTTGAAAGGGCACTTAGTCTTGCTAGGAATTCTCATTGGAGGAATCGCCTCAGTCGTGGCCTCAGAGACCGTCTCTTGTCTAGTCCATTCGTAGACATAGAAGGGTACATACGAGAGTTCGAATCGATTTTAGAGGTAGCATGCCAATCTTACTCAGCACCAGACATATGCTAAGTTTTAGGAGGTAAAAGTGGCAAAATTGGTAATCAGTTCTTCAAACTCACTCTCGAGTGAAGTTCTGCTCACACAAGATAGTACGACCATTGGTCGTGGCGCAGATAACGACGTCCGGATTGATAACACGTTAGCAAGCACACACCATGCGCGGATTATCCAAAAAAGCGGTCAATACTTTTTGGAAGATCTCAATAGCACCAATGGCACTATCATCAATAGTGAAAAAATAAAAACTAGGGATCTGAAGGATGGGGACGTCATTTTCATCGGTAAACATGAACTACGTTTCGTGGAAACAGAAGATGGCGTAGAAGGCGATGCTAACTTTGCGAAGACAATTCTCATTCGTACAGGTAACGACACAACCCCACCGGCCCTAAGTCCTCCCTCCGCAAAACCTAACGAGGGTGGGCTGATCAAGATCGTTTCGATCGTGGTAGGTGCCCTTGCAATTGCGCTAGGTACTTACCTTTTTTGGAAGATGCGTCACTGATTTAGGAAACTCTTCCCCTGTCTTTTTTGGAGTCCGATC
This sequence comes from Gammaproteobacteria bacterium, assembly GCA_963575665.1. Classification (GTDB taxonomy): domain Bacteria; phylum Pseudomonadota; class Gammaproteobacteria; order CAIRSR01; family CAIRSR01; genus CAUYTX01. The sequence continues at coordinate 8,216 of CAUYTX010000210.1, forward strand.
CAAGTGCGCAGTCGATCGTCGTCCATGATGCTCTCTCTACGCACGTAAAATCGGTTCACGGTTTAGACGCCAAAATTTTGGCAGTGACTTCGCCGCCGACACTTATAGATAAAACAACATAAAATGGTAAAACATCAAAACCAACCACCCTGCCCCTGCGGGGAGTTTGGTAGGTCAAGACTCAAAAACTCTCCCCCTGCTAAGGGCTTACAAGGGTATCTTTTTTTTTAATTTTAAATAAAACAGTGAGTTACAAAATTTAGATTTGCGGGTATCACTGAGTCCTACTGATGATTTGGAGAGTGGTCAGTTTGACCTGATAGCATTGTTGGTGCTACTTTTTTTCGAAGATTGTTACCTGTCAAATTTACTGCAAAGCGATGATGGGGACTGCGTAAAACGAAAAAAGATACCCTTGTAAGCCTGCTAAGGGGGAGTACGCCGAAAGCGGGAGGGGTTTTACAGAACACGGTCTAACCATTTTATGCTAATTCAGCTATATATCTAAAATTATGTAAAAGGGTCATAGCTAGAATGGCTTAAAACCGTATTTTTTCCCTGACCGCATCCACAGCCCCTCTTCTTGCCAGGAGAGGGGAGACAAGAAACAATCTTTTTCTTCGCCCTCGCCCTTTAGGGAGAGAGCGTTAGGGGGTGAGGTTACATTTTTACTATCTCACGTTGATTTAGCTATAGAGAATCAAAATTTTTTGAGGAGTTTACGAAAGTGAATCATCGCAGCGCAGCCGCTCATACTTTGCAGAGTGGCTTTACCCTCATTGAGGTTATGGTAGTCGTCGTCATTCTCGGGATTCTTGCCGCCATCGTGGTGCCGAGAGTGATGGATCGTCCTGATCTAGCCAGAATCACTAAAGCTAAACAAGACATCCGAGCGTTGGAAAGTGCTTTGAATCTGTATCGATTGGATAATTATGTCTATCCCACGACCGACCAAGGTTTAGAAGGTTTAGTACAACGGCCCGGCAGTCGTGTGCAGCATTGGAAAGAAGGAGGCTATATCGACCGTGTTCCCAATGACCCTTGGGGGCGACCATACCAGTACCTTAGCCCGGGCACTCGCAGTACTATTGATATTTGGTCTTGGGGAGCTGACGGTCAACCGGGTGGGGAAGGAATAGCTACAGACATCGGTAATTGGTCCTTAGAGTGAGTAAGGGTTTTACCCTACTCGAGATCCTGGTGGTGATATTAATCATCGGGATCCTCTCGACGATGGTCTCTTTGTCAGTGGGGAGTCGCGAGCCTGCGACGCACCGAGAGGCTCGCCGTTTAGCCGAGTTAATGCGATTGGCCGCAGAGGAGTCTATCCTTCAAGGACAAGAATGGGGATTGCGACTGGTCGAAGACGGATATGAATTTACTGTCCTAGATGGTGAAGTTTGGCGAACCGCATTGGATGACATTTTAAGACCACGTAAACTGCCACGAGACTTAGAAGCAAAGTTATTTCTAAGAGAAGAAGAATTAGAGATCGACGCACTTCGTAAAGAAGAGGAAAAACGAAAAGAGGAGGATAAAGACGAGATTAGACCTCAAGTCTTAATACTTTCCAGTGGAGAAGTCACTCCCTTCCAATTAACCTTCCAATCTTTTAGTCAACCGAGTTGGCGTGTATTAGGCAGTTTCTCCGGGGTTTTTACGGTCTCTCCATTGGCGCAGAAAAAGTGATGTTCCATAAGACACGTGGTTTTACCTTGCTAGAAGTGATTGTTGCGCTCGCAATCTTAGCATTGGCTTTGGGTGCAGCTGTCAAAAGTGTCGGATCATACGCTAACAATGCCACTTACCTTCGGGATCGTACCTTTGCACATTGGGTGGCCTTGAACCAAGTAGCAGTATACCAGCTTCAACCAGAATGGCCTGACCTCGGAAAACGTGAAGGATCAGCAAAAGAGGGAAATTTTGAATGGCGTTGGCGCGCAGAAGTTTCTAAAACTCCAGATAAAGATCTTCGTCGTTTAGATGTGGAAATTAGAAAGCAGAAAAAAGATGTCTATCCCATTGCATCTGCTTCAGCCTTTTTGGCGAAACCAAAATAATGGTTGCGTCCCAAAAAACAAAAGGTTTTACCCTTTTAGAATTGCTGCTAGCCATTTCTATTTTTGCGGTGTTGTCAGCATTGGCTTATGGCGGGTTAAATACTGTTCTTAAAACTTCACATTACGTTTCTATTCAGGTTGATCGCCTTTTAGAGGTGCAGGCTGCGGTTACCATTCTTTCAAGGGATTTTGCTCAAGTGGTGGATCGTTCTCCTAGAGATGAATATGGTGATCCTCGTGTTAGCTTTTTAGGAGGCGGTCTACGCGGAGGTTCGACTGTTGAATTTACACGAGGCGGCTGGAGGAATCCAGGAGGTTTCACACGATCTTCATTGCAACGGATTGGATACACCGTTCAGGGTAATTGGCTCATACGACTTTCGTGGCAGGTCTTAGACCGAGCACAAGACAGCGTACTCTTACAACAACCAATTCTCGATCAAGTAAAATCAGTTAAATTCCGTTTCTTAGAAAACGAGGTTTGGCGTGAACAATGGCCTCCAGAGGAGATCCCGGCACCCGGCACACCAAAAAAGATATTCCCTAGGGCCGTCGAAGTAATTTTAGAACTTTACGATTTTGGAGTCGTTTCTCGCTTGTATCCTTTGCCTAGTGTTTTTAGGATAGAACCTACCGTTCCGGCACCGCCTATACCTCCGTCCTGAAACGCAGTACCACTTTTTTAGAGAACTAATTCAATCCAAATTTAAATCGATAAAAGAGCGTCGCATGTGTTTGAATACTTTTTCCGCCAGTGCTTCCAGATTATTTTCTGATTCCGTCTGAGATTTTACATCTGTAGTTTGAATTTGTTCCGCTACTCGACGACTAAATAACCGAGCACACTCAGGTTTTTGGCTTAGTAAAAGTTTTAGAATGCTAATATTCATTTCATAAATTTTGCTTTTCGTTTTAGTTCGAATGGTCGCACTGTAACTACCACCAGCGATCAGTGGAGTGCTATTAGCCAATGTGCCTGGCCCGAGTATCCATTCTTCTCTCGCGGATGGCAAAGTACTGTTCGGTCTCATTTTTGCAGTCAACAACCCTTCGACCACAAAAAACATAAAAGTTGCGAGTTCGCCTGCTTGGACGATCACCGTATTAGCAGGAATACCGCGTGGAATCGCCGACTTTGCCAATAGTAATAACTCTGGTTCGGCAAGATCTTGGAATAGATCCGTATTTCCAAAAAGCTTGGCCAAGTGTTTGAATTTTGAGCTTTCTTCTATTGGCTTTCTTATTTCAATCTGTTCTTGTTTTTCTCTAGCGGGTGAATATCCAGAGAAAGCCAAGTGTCGTAAGACTTGTTGCAACAGTAGATGGCGTCCTTTTGTCCGAGTCTTAAAAGAAGGATAAATACTAATGCTGTATTCGATTCCGTGTGGCGTAATCTTATTGACAGTGACTGTGGGAGAAGGTGAGTCAGGAAGGGAAAAACTAGGGGAAGCCTCCAACGCTGCTGATTTAAGAATAGACAAGGCTCCCTCTACGGGAACACTTTCATCTAGTACCACAGGTACCTTTATCTTAAAATGCGGTGCGGGTATTGAAAAATTGGTCAAAATGCTGCTGTTTACCAAACTATTCGGAATGAGAACGGTATTGCCATCTGTGTCCAAAAGTTCTGTGGTGCGCCAACTAATTTCACGTACCTCTCCTTCCACAGGGGTAGGAACACGTAATCCTAAAATATGAAGGCGAATGTAGTACCCCTTTTTTAACGTTTGGTCTAAGTTAATGTTCAATCCGGCAAATAAGTCTTGGATTACCCTTTGTAGAGAAAGACCAATCACGATACCAGCACCACCCACCGTAGCCATGACAACGGTGAGATCTTTTTTGAAGATCACCCCAGCAATGGCAGCCACTGCCAACGCATAAATGAGTACGGCAGAGATCTGCGATAACAAACGTGGGGTAGGCGTACCGAGCGCAGAAGCAACCAAGCGATCAAGAATGACGTACTGCACAATGCGCTGAATGAGCACGGCTAAAATCATGAACTCGACAATGCCCAAGACATTTCCGAGGATTGCCAGCGTATTTTCGACCGCTGCCAGTCCCACAATTTGAAAAGCATCGCCTCCAAAGAAAATAACCGCACCAAGTAAAATGCTGACTAAGAGCGGAGTAATGATGCTCCCTAATGGCGACCACGAAGAGGAAGGATGCTCGCTCATGGACGCTCTTCAATTAGTTTGAACCGGCCTGCCTGTTCTGCAGTAGCACTCACCATTTGAGCCAGTGCGGCCATCGTGTTGCTAATCTCTTCTGCAGCAGAAGCAGTACCATTGCTGCTACTGCGAATTTCGTCAATTCGTTGAGTTAACACCTGAACCGCTCCGGATTGCTGAACCACCGCAATAGAGATGTGTTGTGCTGTCTTTTCGTTTGATTGAGCAGCCTCTGCAATTTGTTCGATTGATTTCTGGGTTTCTTGTGCGGCATGTACGCTTAAACGAATCTTTTGACCCGAGCTGTCAATGACATCGCCAATATTGCGTGCAGAGGTACTAACCTCATCAGCCAATGAACCAATTTGTTGCGCCACGAAACCAAAACTCAACCCATGCTCACCAGCTCGCATAGCTTCCAATCCTGCATTTAGAGAAAGCAGGTGAGTTTTGTCGGCAATTCGGGTGATTTGGTCTGTGATCTTCTCGATCTTCCCATACTCAGCATCAATATTTTGGATCAGCGCAATCAATTTATGGAGTAACGCTTGGCCGTCGTGTGCTAATTTCGTGGTTAGCGTCGCCAATTGGTGCCCTTGGGTCGATTTTTCCGAGATTTCTCGAATCGAAATAGCCGTTTCTTCAATCGTTCTGGAAATCTCGTCGATCGCCCCCATCTGACGAGAGGCTTCGCTGGCTACATATTTAGACGCCCCTGCGGTTTCCGATGCACTGATTGCTGATTGATGTGTACTTCCGCTGATCTCACGTAGAATCGTCGTCATCTGGTCAATGGTTTGATTAGCGTTTTTCTTCAGTATTGAAAACTCGCCTTGATAATTATTGTGGAGAGGATGCGTCAGGTCAGAATTTGCCATGGCTTGCAAAGCTTCTCCCAATTCGCTAAGTAACGCTACGAGATCATCCAGACTGCGGTTGACATTGGTTTTGAGGATATGTAACTCCCCTTTGTAATCACCTCGAATGCGGTTGGAAAGCTCGCCCAACGCAAGGTTTTCCATGATTAGAGCAATTTCGCTAAGGGGCTTGCTTAAAAGCTCAATCAATTGATTCATCCCAGCCACGATCTTTCTAAATTCTCCTGGATGAGAACCCGCTTCTACTCGTACCGAAAATTCTCCGTTTTGGGCTGCTTGAATCAGTCGATTAGAATCCCCAGTCAGTGTTTGTAAAGTATTGGTCACGGCTCCCAACGCATTAGCCATTTGGCCAATTTCGTCACGGCGCGTTTTCATTACCGCGTCTTGTTCTACACTTACTATTCCACGGCTCAGATCTTGCATTTTGCCAGTAAGTCTAAGCAGTGCTACCGAAATGTTCCGATCGAAAAGGATCGAGAATAATATAATGAGAAACAACACGCCCATGAGCACGGCTAAAAACATTTGTTGAGCTTTATCGAAAATACGTCCGCTAATCTGCGCAGCATCTGTACCACCGCTAGAGTTTATATCTACCAATCGCAGTAGATCTTCGCTAAATGCATCAAACATTACCTGACCATGGTGAAACAACTTAGTAGCCGCTTCATTTTCATTTCGGCGGGATGAGGCCAATAGTTTTTCACTGCTCGCCATGTAAAGAGCGTACTTTTGTGAAAAACGTCGGTAAACGTCTCGTTCCTCATCAGAAGAAATTAAAGGCTCATAACGCGAACGGGTGTTTTGAATCGTGTTGGAGATCCGCTTAAGTTTCTTATCCCAACGCGTCATCGCCGCAGGGCTCGTGGTCATGATGTGTTGGGCTTCCGCGATCCGATAGTCACTTGTCAAAGTGTTGATAGCGTTGACCAAAATGATGCTCGGTACCCAACTCTTTTCTAATTCGTGGCTCTGATCGTTCATGGTCGCCATCCATCCAGTGGCAAAAACGCTCACAAATACTACGGCCACGATCATGCCTGCGAAGGCAGACCTAAGTTTCCACTTGATGCTGAGGAATCCCATTCCTTCGGTGACTCCCAGTGGAAGGGGAGGTTCTATTAGCCAGCTGCGTACCAGTTGCGCAGAGATCATGAGTAGCAACATTGCTAAAACAACGCTGCTGAGGGTCACTATTTTTAGCGAATCGAGAGCGGCCGCAACCAAATGTCCAGACTGGATCCCACCCTGTTCATTCAGCATAACTAAATCTTTGAGGTCACTGGTAAAACTATTAAATAGAGAAGCACTCATTTTAATCTGTTGTCCGGCCTGTTCATTTTCATTGCGACGGGAGTAGCCGAGGGTTTCACGACTTGCAGCAAGATACTCTTTATACCCGGCTAAAAACTGGTTGTAAGTATTCTGCTCTTCCGGCGAAGAAATTAGTTTGACGTATCCTTCTTGCAGTTTAGCGACTTGATTTACGAGTTGTTCCAGATCTCGGTCTATCTTTGCCATTTCCTCTGCATCTGTACTCAATAAGTGCAGGGATTCATTCATGCGGTAATCGCTGTTTGCAGTGTCTAATAAATTAACTGCGATAATACTTGGAATCCAGTTGGTATTCAGTTCTGCGATCTGAGCGTTACTACGGGCTAATTGTTGGTAGAATAGGAACTCAAAACCACCTGAGACTAAGGCGATTCCCAAAAAGGCCAACAGAGTTTTAATTCGAATGATTGTGGCACCCTTCGGAGCCATTCGCCCCAACATCACCGAACTAACCAAGAGCAGGAACCATAAAATGGCATTTCCAGAAATCAGGGTCATTTTAGTCCGATCAAAGGTGTACTCTCCTTGCCTGGCATTTTCTTCGGCACCGGCACGATTGAGTGTCACGAGTTTGAGCAGATCATCGCTGTAGGATTCAAATAGATTACCGCTACGTTTTAACTGAACCACTGCCTTCTGATTCGGCCCGCTGGGCGGAGTGGCCACGACTGTACTGGCACTGGTATTCGGCTTAGATGAATTAGCCGCTTTTTCGTTTGAGCTGGTGGCGTGTTTGGGAGGGGTGGCCTCATTAGTACTGTTTTGAGAGAGGAAAAGAACTTGTTTACTGGCTACTAAGTAATCGGCATAAGATTTAGAAAAAGTCTGGTAAAGAGCGCGTTCCTTATCCGACGAGATTAACGGCTCATACTTGATCTGCCAAGAGGTGATAATGTCTTCATTTCGCTGTATGTCCTGTTCATATTCGTTTTTTTCTAGCGAATCTGAAGACATCAAATACATAGCTTCGGCTGCCCGCAAATTACTAGTGGCAGTATTGATTGCATTTACTGCGACAATGCTAGGCATCCAGTTATTGACGATTTCGTCACTGAATCGCTGCATCGACAAACCTTGATGGAGCAACAGAAAAACGAATAGCAAGAAATAACTAGCAATAAAGACAAAAATGAGTCGGATGTTTTTATGCTGCATGATCTTCCCTTACTTCAAATGTATCTGGAGTAATCCAACCAATAATGGCACTTACAAAAGCGCGACGGATAGCCCAAGGCAAATCAGCAAAAAGAACAGGCTGTGATAAACGCAATATCCAACGTCCAGTATCTAAAGCAGCTGCATCGAACAAACAAGGCAAGGGCACAGGCAAATTTAGAATATGCCAAAGAGTCAAACGCGAGAAAACAGTTGCTCGATCCACGGCCAACAGAATTTTTTGCCCTTTCCCCCATTCTAGCAGTACCCAACGGTGTACGGAGTCGATTTTTTTCCCAAATAGGAATCGATGACCATCCACTAAAGGGATAAGCGACTCGCCACGCACAGCAGCAGATCTAGCAAGCAGCACTAAGTGGTTCCAATCCGCAGGGTTTAAAATGCGACTCACCAATGACTGTGGCAGGAAGTAACTGCCAGAGCCACAGTCCACACGTACCCCTTCTGTAGCTCCCGAATGGTGTATTTTCGGAGCGGCGACATGGTGAGCAATGGTATTCAGGACAGCAGTCGGCAACGGGATTGAACTCGGGGGCTGTCTCAACTGGTTGGCATCCAGCAATTCTTGTATCTGTCCCTCAGAAGTTAGATGCCACAGTGTTTGGTCATAAGAACACTGATCTTCAATGAGTTTTTGGATATTCACACGATTTACAGGCTTTCCTGATTCTGTACTAGAAGAGTAAATCTCGGAAATTTGCCTAAAACCCAACGCTTGTTCCACACGCAATGCCCAATCTCCGTCGTGCCCATGCACCACGAGGGCAATGGTTTCTGTGACGCCTTTAGTCACTCCTGATAAATACCCAAACGAATAAGAAGGTAATACACGATCTTTTACTTTCAGAAGTACGGTATCTTGACCATTTTGCGAAAATACTTCTTGCTTAAGCTCATGTAGTTGATCAATGTTGTGCGTAAGCAGGCTGACTATTTTCCCCCCCGAAGCCACCTGCAAGACTGTCAACGCTTGAGTTTTTGTAGGCACGGGTTTTACAGATTCTTGGCGCACGGCAGGAGCACCCTGCGGAATAATTTTTTCCAACGGGACTTGAACTGGTACGTTTTTTCCAGTTGTGCAGACACGAGAAAGGCCAAGTACTTCTTGCACCCGCAATGCGTAGTGACCCAAAACATTTTCTAAAATTAAACGTTTTGTTGCTATTTGAACCGATTCCAGTCCTAGCGCATGGCCAAGATCGATCTGTACCAAAGGATAATCATCGAAGTTGGTTAAACCATCTACCGAAGGGGTAGCAAAAGGAAGTGGAGTAACTTCCCCTAAGAAATCCACAAAGTGCACAAGATTACTAGGTATTGAGTAGAGACGTTCTGAACTGTCTAATTTTAATGTTATCATTGGCACCCCGCTGAAAAATAGTATCACCCGTGTAGAATTAAGACAATGCTGGGCCACGCACTCAGATCGGGCTCCAAAAACAGGGTAAGAAGATCATGTCTGAAAATAATACTCCCGTTCAATCCCACATCTCTCGTTGGAAACAGACCCCTTGGATCTCAGGCATCATTGCTGTTGGCATTGGGTCAATGGGACTCGCAATGGCAAAAATGATGATAGACATGGGTTATTACATGGGGCAAATGACTGCTTACATAGGTAGTATGTCGAACAATGTAGACCATATGTCAAAGGACATGGCGATCATGCGGGATCAATTTTTGGGCATGAATCGACATGTAGGCAGCATGGAATTTACCCTCAAAGAACTCAATTCTCACATGATCGATATGAGCGCGACAGTCATGGAAATGGATAGCCACATGATCTTAATGCAAAACAATATTAAGGAAATCCAAGCCGGAATGGCGAGGGATATGTCTACAATGCGCACCAACTTTGTTGAGCTTACAGGTCATGTTCGTTTGATTTCTGAGAATGTCAACGGAATGAACTTTCAAATGAATCAGATGGTACGTGATATCAACAGAGGCTCCTCATCGTTCACATCACCAATGAACTATATGCAAAACATGATGTATCCGAGATGAAGTACTTATATTTTTGGTATCAGGGAAAAAATATAATGGGTAAACACTTTTTTAAAACCTTATTTATTTTAGGAATAGTCACACTTTCTTCCTGCGCTCGGGTAGATTTACCTCCTGTCCCGCCTATTTTACCTTATCAACCCTCTGCCCTTTTGGCGCAGAAGTCGAAAACTGTTCATGAAATTTTAGTAGCTATTCCGGAAAATAAACCTCCATACTTCAACGGAATGTCAGATGACGGTATTGAAAGAGATATTATTCAAGAATCTTTTAGCCTTTTGGGAAAATCTCCGAACTTCATAGAAACGGCAGATCGAAAGAAAAAATACGATGCAAGCGAGAATCAAATTTCGTGTGTCTCTACTATTTCCGAAGAATATAAATTAACCTCAGAGAGTTATTTTTCAGATCCTGTAATCTCGTACTATTACAAGATGTTTACGCTTAAGAAGAAGAATATTGTTCTCAATAGTTACGACGATCTGGCTGGAAAGGCTGTGGAAGCCTTTAGTTCTGGGACCACCTATTTAGGAGAAGATTTTAAGCGGGTTATCCCGAAAATGTTGACTTATTCTGAACATATCAACCGATCTAGTCAGGTGGCATTGCTGCTACTAGGACGTGTAGATGTGCTGATCATTGATCACAACATGTTCCATTTCATACGAAAAAATCTACTAAACACAAGACGTGAAGCATACGATGGGGAAGTGACAGAAGCACCGATCGAAAAGAAGATGGATCTCAAAATTGCGTGCCACAACAAAGAAACCGTAGAAGGTTTTAATAAGGGTTTGTCTATACTGCGTTCTACTGGCCGCTACCAAGCCATATTCGAGCACTACTTGCCCAACTTCGAGCAGTACTTGCCCAACGGGGTGTAGACTAGATTAGTGTTTTAATCCTTGCATTAGTTCGATTCCCTGTTGTAATTGTTGCAGGGTTACAGTGCCACTATAAGAAAGTGGCAATTTAACCCAAGAGAAAACACCGGGAAGCACGCTTAAATGACCACTCACCTGATAATCTATTGACTTTTTCTGGAGGAAGAAAACCCCTTGTTCTAGCACGCCTAATACATTGGCACTTGCTTCTACCTCTACGGTACTGCTGCCTTGTGCTACCAGAGAGAGAGGAGTAGTGGTATTTCCTTTAGCGAATTCTTTTCCATTTAAAGAAACTGATAGATCAACACCTGCTACGCTGAATCCTTGATCGTTTGGATTTTCTATTTGTAGCTTCACCAAAAGTTTTTGTTCTGCCAGGCTAAGACTGTGCAACTTGAGCCCTATTAAGTTTATTTTTGGTTGTTTGAGATTTGAGAAATCCGTGGAAGGCTGATTTGTGCAAGAAATCAGAGCAATCAATGAAAACAAGTAAAAGAAAGATCTGTGAGCGTTCATTCAATTCCTTGCAAAAATAATTTTGGAATTATTTAACGGAGTTAAAAATGTCTGTAGGCTTCTCAATTAGAATTTGTGAAGACTCTAAAAACTCTTGACTAATCTCAAACTTGCTATTGGAGCCACAAACATAAAGATAAAGATTCCCAATTCCTTCCGTGGCTCCAGAGGATTCACCACTTTGGTCAAATGGGATAGTAGCCAAAAATTTCTTCTTTTCTTCTTCGTACACAAGGTAAGTAGGAAGTTTTTTTGAGCAAAAAATAAAAGATTCAGTTACCTCTTCCCATTTAGACTTCTTTGATGGAAGAATTGGATAACCATTTTTTTCGACTTCCGAGTCAGAATAAGTCTCACCTGTAGTTTTGACATATGCTTTAACTAACCTTCCCTTTTTTTCTGATTTTACATCTTCCATTTTTTCAACTTTCCACCACCAACAAGAGCTCATGTGGCACCGACCAAGCACAATATTTTTTGACGCACTCTCTTCTATAGGACTCACTGATGCAGGAGTAGCTGAGGTGTTAATTCCGTTTAGTGCTGTTAATCTCTGGTTATAGACTCGCACTAGGCAGGCTGAGTCTTGACATTTATTTCTTACATTCAGAAGCCAAGCTTTCTGCTGATTTTTCAAAACAGCTACGTTTTTAGTACTAGCTAGAGCCTTTTTGTATGACTGTGTGAGTAAATCATCAAGATTAGATAGTGGAGTTTCCGAGCAAATCGCCTTTTCCACGAGGGTAGTGGCTTCTGCACATGTGAAACTAGCGGCGTAACTGAAGGTAAATAGCGAGGAGAAAATAAGAATTGCTATTGAGAAATTTGACGTTTTCAATGCCTTTTCCCTGATAGCCAAAACCCTCCCCCTTATAAGGGGAAGGGAATCAATCAAAAATTAGTGGGTCAGTTTAGAAAGGTCTTTGGCGTTATAAGCGTTGATGACGCGAAGGGCCATGTCTTGTGCAAACACAGCACCAAGAACAGCACTCAAGAAAGTCATGGAGAGAGACAGACCAGCACCTGCTTCCATAGCTTCGGAAAAGGCTGCTCCTTCAAACATCATTGATCCCGAGGAGAGCAAACCTGCAACACCGCTGGCCAAGAGGATACCAAGCGCACCTCCTCCTACCATTGCCATGTTTTTGTTGAATTCTTCAGCAGCGGCACCCTCTGCTTTTGCTGGGACAGCTGCAGAAACAGTCGCGGAAACGGCTTCTATTTTGCTAACTACCTCTGGAGCACCAGTAGCCAACACAGGTACACCCAAAGTAAAACTCAAGGCCAAGACTAGTAATGGTTTGTGCATCGGAACCTCTTTTGGTCGTTTGTCAACACTGCCCTACATCTTGTACTGAAAATTCTTGAGTGTCAAGCATTGTTTTTTTAGCACAATGAAACAAGGGTTTCTAGGATCCCCTGATCGCTGGCTTGGCGAGCCACGTGCACTTTTCCTCGCAAATTGAACTCCCTCGCAAACGCTGCGGTACGTTCACTAAATACAACTAAGTCAGTAGAGAGGAGCCAGCTCCTGCCTTTTGGACCCAACAAATCGACAAGATTTTGGAGACTTTCATTGCTAGTAACAAGTGCTACGGAGCGAGACAAGGATGTCGAGTGACCCCGCCGATTTAAGCCATTGAGGAGCGGGTGACCAGCATTATCGGTCACAGAGGAATCGGCTCTAAGAGACGTA
>CAUYTX010000211.1:0-3011 GCA_963575665.1 Gammaproteobacteria bacterium
GATGTGCTGAAAGTTTAGAAAAGGATAAGTTAATCCCCTTTGATATTTTTAAGCAATCAGAGGTTTTTAAGAAAGAAATTTGTGCTAAATGTTTAAGGATAATGGAATTAGGGGGCAAGGAGAAAAGATGAAAATTATGGTAGGATTTAATAATCCATTTGAAAGTTATTTTGGAGTATCAGGAAAATATTTTAATTTTATTTTATTTGAAATTAAATTAGGATTTCATAAAGATTGGACTATTATCACAATTATTTTATTTAATTTTTATATTTTAATTGATGGAGAAAAATGACATTTAGTTTTGTAAAAAGAAAAGACACGCAGGGGCAGGAATATTTCAATTGCTATTCCAACATAATGACGGACACAACAATATGCTTGGACAAAAAGAATTTTGTTTTAAGAGGAGTTCCAAAACTATTTGTAAGAAGAGGCAATAAAAATTTCAGAAGCCAATTAGTTTTCCAATTCCTTATAAGGCAAAAACAGGTAAGGGATTATAATGCAAATACAGATTGGGAAGTCTTGGAATTTTATCTGCCTGAAAAAGAGGGATTGGATTTCCTGAAACAATCAATAGATAGATTTGAGACAGGCAATTTTGAGGTAGAGACAAGGGTAAGTTTGGATGGAAAAGAGATGGAAGAGGAAAAGTTCAATCATCAGGATTGGGAAAAGATTACCTGTGATGCCTGTGGAGAGCAGATGTTTTGTCCTAAATGCCAAAAATATGCTTGGAAGCAGAAGGAAAGCAAATGATAATAATAGACAGAGTGCAATCAGATAGAAACCCGAAGAAGTTTTATTTAGTGAAACTTTCAGATACGGGGGATTTCTTTTTCTGTTCCTGTGAGAATTTTCAATACAGGCAAAAATATATAGGGCAACCCTGCAAACATCTGAAAAGAGTTATGGAAAGATTGGAAAAAGGAATTAAAATAACAATCCCAAAGCCAAACTTGATATTGAGACAGGCAATAAAATGGTTTGTAAGCAAATACAGGGCGGAGATTGTTACAAACTATCAAGATTTGAGGAATGCCAACTTTATCGGAAGGCAAGTTGGAACTATTGTTGATGTTAAAGGCGACAGAGTTTTCCTTACTTTTCGCCCGAAGGGGCTATCATATCAGCAGAACGGAGAATTTTTTACAGCATTTAACACCTCTGAAATTTATTTCCAAAGGCAACATAATATAGACAGAGTTGTTATATTTTCTTTTGATAATGGCTTGAAGGCATATAGATTTCCAATAAAGAAAGTTTGGGAATATCTCGCAACAAATCCTAAATTGAAATTAGAGTTCACAGCGTATCCTAACGAGGACGAACCCATAGTTAATGTGCCGATTTCACTTGCAGAGGACTTTGACTTGTGGTTCAAGGAGAAAAAATGATACAGAGTTTCTATCCAAAAGAAGAGTATGGAAGATGCAGGACAACAGGGTGCAGTTGCTGTTCTGTTGAATTGCACCTAAAAGATGACAAAAAGAAAATTCTTGAAGAAGCAAGGGAAAATGTCAGAATTGCAAAGAAAATTTGCGAGTTCTATAAAATCCCATTCAGCAAGTTCTGTTCTGATATTTTGACAGAGAAGAAATGCAAAAAGCATAAGTTTTGGAAAAAATATGACAAGCAGGAAGTATGTTGGAAATGTGACGAGTGGAAGGAAACAAAATGATTGAATTTGGCAAACTTGAAATTGGGGATGAAGTATTGGAAAAGATACTGAACTTATCTGCACAGGGATACTATGGAGAGGCACAAGAGGAGATAATGAAAATAGGATGTATTATTTATGAGTGTTGGGAAAAAATGATATGGGGGCTTATGGCAAAGAATACATTAACATTAGAAAATATCGTAGCAAATTCTTTGAAAAATTATTTGAGAGGAATAAGATGAGCAGTAATAATCAAATTGTAATCATAAAAAAGAAGAGAAAGTTTCCTCAAAAGGAAATATTCCTGATTTATGAAAATCCCTGCGTGGATAATCCCATATCTTTTGATAAGGAATTTTTGATTTCAAAGGAAGATACTTTAGAAGATGCAATAAGAAAGGCAAACAAATATATTGAAGAAAATGGGGTTGAGTATGGATTAGACATAATAATATGAAAAAATTGATACCTGTGAAGGTAACTTACAGGAGATTGAAAGGGCATCAGAAGATAGATGCACAGGCAAAGTGCATCTGCGGGAGAAAGATGAAGCCATCAAAAAGATTTTCAAGCGGTTGGGCTTGTGAATTGGAGTTAGAGATATTAAAAGCGATGGAAAATCAAAAATGACAAGAACGAGAGGATGTATGCTTTATGAAAAGGGAAAATGCTATTCACAATACAATAAAAATAAAAAAAGATGTAGCAAGGGCAAATGCCCGTATAAAAACGGTGGAAGTTTTGCTATGGCTATGAAAGACAAGGCAAATTGGAAGAAAGAACCGAAAGTGGCTATGTGTTCAAAGTGCAGAAGAAGAGGAAGCGAAGAGCATCCTTTATGGGTAATCGGAAACGATGAGAATAGAGTAAGTGGTTGTTGCCAAGCAAAAGTAAAATTGGTTAAGGAGAAAAAAAATGGATAGAGTTTTCGCATCAATACTTGTGCTGATTATATTGCTATGCTTTGGGGCAGGAATATCCCTTTCAACAAAGATTGATAAATCCCCGAAAGATTTAGAAAGGGAGTGCCTTTCAAATATTGCAAAAAATTACTGCAATTATTGGGATTTTGGATTTGTAAAGATTATAAATTATACCTTTGAGTGCTTCATTCCTTGTAAGAATAAAGATACAATATTCAATTTCACAGAAAAACAGATAGAAGATTGCAATATAACAAAGCAGATGGAGTTAGGATAAAATGGAATGCAAATACTGTGGGAATGAAATAACAGAAAAAGAAGGCAAGAAAAGAGGAGAGTTTTGCTCTCATAAATGCTATGACAATTGGACTTATCACAACAACGAGAAGAGAAGAGAAAGAGTGAAAAAGAGTGCGATGGCA
>CAUYTX010000212.1:0-3002 GCA_963575665.1 Gammaproteobacteria bacterium
TCTCAGGACATTTTCGCTAGAAACGAATCGCACTCGCTATCGGAATCGGTAAATCTCCTAGAACTGATTCCTCTGTGGCCGATGAAGCTGATTACCCGCTCCGCCATGGCTTACATCAACGGGGTCACTCGACTTCTCTGTCGAGTTCCGAGGTGTTGAAGCAGCGCAACGGTTAGTTGCACCCTAACTCTTGAATGGGTATAATACTAAACAGCGTGTAGATCATGTCTCAGAGAGCAAAAGATGCGCAGATCGATCGTAGCAGGCAACTGGAAAATGAACGGGGCTCGTGCCGAAGCACGTCGGTTGGTCGCTGCGGTGTTAGACGGACTGCCACCAGCTCCGAAAACAGAAGTGATTTTGTGTCCGCCTTTTGTCCTGTTAGATGAAGTAAATGGTCAGATCTCGCGTAGTACTGTTAGGTTAGGGGCTCAAAACTGTTCAGCAGAGAAACAGGGTGCTTTCACAGGAGAAGTTTCGGTCTTGATGCTCCTCGAGAGTGGTTGCCAATATGTGATCGTTGGCCATTCAGAACGTCGCACACTCCACGGAGAAGGAGATGCGTTGGTTGCTAAAAAGTTTGCAGCAGCGCGCGCGGCGGGGTTGACTCCCATTTTATGTGTGGGCGAACTTTTGGAAGAGCGTGAATCTGGCAAAACCCAAGAGGTAGTTGCTCGCCAACTAGATGCGGTTCTTGATTTAGAGGGTGTATCTGGGCTCGGCCAAAGCATCATTGCCTATGAACCCGTGTGGGCGATTGGCACTGGTCGCACTGCTACGCCGCAACAAGCACAAGAAGTACATGCCTTTATTCGGTCTAGGGTCGCGGCCAAAGACCCGAGAATTGCTAGTCAGATTTCAATTCTGTACGGGGGTAGCGTAAAAGCTTCTAATGCGGCAGAATTGTTTTCAATGCCCGATATTGATGGAGGCTTGATCGGTGGTGCCTCCCTACAAGCGAATGAGTTTCTTGCCATCTGCAACGCAGTGGCCTAACTGTGGTTACGAATTGAGTACGCAATGCGCACGATCTTAATGTTTATTCATATTGCCACTTCAGTGACGCTAATTGGTTTGGTGCTCCTCCAACACGGAAGGGGTGCGGACGCGGGTGCTGCTTTCGGTAGCGGTGCTTCTCAAACCCTTTTTGGCGCACAAGGAAATGCTTCTTTTTTGACGCGCGCTACGGCTGCTTTGGCAGCGGTATTCTTTAGTACTAGCTTGAGTTTGGCGTACATGAGTGGTCACCTACATCCTAGGGCGAGTGTGACCGATTTAGCAATCCCGTCCGCTCCCGTGGCTCCTACTCCAAAAACTCCAGAACAAACAGACTTGCCCAGTGCTCAGTTGCCCGTGCCTGCTGTTCCACCTGAAGCTATACCTGTTCAGTCGGTACCACAGACTGCAGTTACTCCTAATGGAATGCCTGCACAAAGTCCAGAGCCTGTGAAGGAATCTGCTCCACCAGTGCTGCCAGTGCAAACTCCTGCTCCACAGGTCCAGCAAGAGCCTGTCCAGGTCATCCCGGAACCAGCAGCAACCCCTAAGGTAGAATCAGCTCCTGAGCGGGAAGCACCGGAACAAGTGGTTATCCCACAACCTTCTAGTGAACCGGTTGCCGAGCCTATTGCTCCAGTAGTAGCCCCTACTCAAGAGTCTCCCGCTCCCGCAGAAGGAGCAAAAACTCCTGAAAATCAAACTTCTCCCGATCAAAAACCTGATGCGGGGGTGGAATCTCCTAAGAATTAGAGATAGAATAAGTTTCGTGCCGGTGTGGAGGAATTGGTAGACTCGCTGTCTTGAGGTGGCAGTGGCGTAAGCCGTGGCGGTTCGAGTCCGCCCATCGGTATTCCCAATTTAACAGCACTCAATTTGAGTGCACCCCGTCTGGAATCGGATTTTGGTTGATTCGAATTCTCCGCGTACTTTTCAAGGGCTTATCCTCTCCCTGCAAAACTATTGGGCTCTGCGGGGCTGTGTTCTTTTGCAGCCTTATGACATGGAAGTAGGTGCAGGTACTTTTCACCCCGCCACTTTCCTGCGGGCGATTGGCCCAGAGCCGTGGAGTGCTGCCTACGTTCAGCCGTCGAGAAGACCCACGGATGGTCGGTACGGAGAGAATCCGAATCGGCTCCAACACTATTACCAGTTTCAAGTCGTACTCAAACCTTCTCCTGAGAATATCCAAGATCTATATTTGGATAGTCTTAAAATGTTGGGAATTGATCCACTGGTCCACGATATTCGGTTTGTAGAGGACAACTGGGAATCTCCCACTTTAGGTGCATGGGGTTTGGGTTGGGAGATTTGGCTCAATGGCATGGAAGTTACTCAATTTACTTATTTTCAACAAGTAGGGGGTTTGGACTGTTTTCCGGTCACTGGTGAGATTACGTATGGCCTAGAGCGTATTGCCATGTATCTCCAGGGTGTGGAAAGTGTTTACGATTTGGTTTGGACGGAAGGCCCCTCTGGAAAAATCACCTACGGAGATGTTTTTCACCAGAACGAAGTAGAAATGTCTGCCTACAATTTTGAGCATGCCGATGTAGCGGCTTTACTTCATTGGTTTGAGGTGTGTGAGACTGCTTCAAAGAAGCTACTAGACGCCGATTTGCCATTGCCCGCCTATGAGCAAATGCTTAAAACTTCACATACCTTTAATTTGCTCGATGCTCGTCGGGCTATTTCGGTTACAGAACGACAACGCTATATCTTACGTGTTCGTGCTTTAGCTCGCGGGGTTGCTCAACGTTATTACGCGAGGCGAGAGGCATTGGGTTTTCCGATGGTCGTACAAAAAAACTAAGCTTCAATTTGTAGCGCAGATTTCAGGGTTATCTGATCCGAGAAAACGGCTTGCGGTTTGTAGGGTACGAGCTATGGAACTCGACAGGGAAGCCGAGTGACCCCGCAAGCCACGGCGAAGCGGGTGACCGGCTTCATTGGTCACAGAGGAACTAGACCGAGGGTTGGTTGAGTCGAATCATAAGTCACCCCAT
>CAUYTX010000213.1:0-2998 GCA_963575665.1 Gammaproteobacteria bacterium
CGCCAACGGTGCCATCAAGGTCAGTAATGTCGCAACAGTCCTTGGTACCGATGGTAAGAAGGGTGACCGTGTCGTCCGCACCAGCAAAACCCACGACTATCTCTATAGCACTGACAGAAATCGCACTAGCAAGTAATAAGGTGACAGTGTCCGTACCAGCAGAGCCCAAGACTGTCTCTACAGTGCTGACAGAAGTCGCACCAAGAGTCAACAGGGTGATGGTATCCACACCGTCGAAACCATAGATTTTCTCTACACTACTGACAGAAACCGCACCGGAAGCCAACAGGGTGATCGTATCGACAACACCAGAAGTGCCTAAGACTGTCTCTACAGCACTGACAGCGACCAGATTGGCAGCAGCCAATAGGGTGATGGTATCCGTACCAGCAGAACCTAAGATCGTTTCGACACTAGTGATCCTCATGGCCCCGCTGGTAAGAAGGGTGACCGTGTCGTCCGCACCAGCAAAACCCACGACCGTTTCCACAGCACTGACAGCGACCGAACTGGCATCTACCAATAAGGTGATAGTGTCCGTACCAGCAGAGCCCAAAACCGTCTCGATGAGAGTGATTTTCGTGGCACCCCCGGCGAGGAGAGTAACCGTGTCCACGTCAGCATGTCCGATCAGAGTTTCGATATTGCTGATCGCGGTTACACCGTTGGCTAATAGGACAATGGTATCTGCACCAGCAGATCCCAAGACTGTCTCTACAGCACTGACATCGACTGAACCGGCAGCCAATAAGGCAATGGTATCTGCACCAGCAGAACCAAAAACCCTCTCGACACTACTAACAGCCGTAGTCCCCCCAGTGAGGAGGGTCAGCGTATCCGCGCCAGAAAATCCGAGTAAGGTCTCGACACTGCTAACCACAATGTCCTTGTTGGACATCAGACTGATGGTATCCGTACCAGTGGATCCCAAAACCGTCTCGATGCTATTGATTTTCGTAAGACCACTGGCGAGGAGAGTGACCGTCTCCGTGTCAACCGTGCCGATCAGAGTTTCGATACTGCTAATTGCGATTACACCGTTGGCTGACAGAGTAATGGTATCCGTACCAGCGGATCCCAAGACTGTCTCTACAGCACTGACACTGACTGAACCAGTAGCCAACAAGGTAATAGTATCCGCGCCAGCAGAACCAAAAACCGTCTCGACGCTACTAACAGCCGTAGTACCTCCAGTAAGGAAGGTAAGCGTGTCTTGGCCAGTAACCCCAATCAGAGTCTCGACATTGCTAACTGCGATTGCACCATTAGCCAGCAGGACAATGGTATCTGTACTAGCAGATCCCAAGATCGTCTCGATACTACTGATAGTTGTAGTACCTCCAGTGAGGAGGGTAACCGTGTCTTGGTTAAGAATTCCGAACACAGTCTCAACACTGCTAATCGCGATCGGACTATTGGCTATTAGGATGACAGTGTCCGTACCACTGGATCCTAAAACGGTTTCTACGTTACTAACCTTCAGAATCCCTGTGTTTAAGAGCGTGATGGTATCTGTACCAGAATTGCTCAGAATTGTCTCGACACTACTGACAGCCGTAGCACCGCCAGCAAGAAGGGTAAGCGTATCTTGACCAGAAGTTCCGAGCAAAGTGTCGACACCGCTGGCCTTGATTGCACCACCATCTAGCAGGGCAATGGTGTCCGTACCAGCAGAACCCAAAACCGTCTCAACACTAGTGATGGCCGTAGCACCACCGGCGAGAAGGGTAAGTGTGTCTTGGCCAGAAATTCCGAGAAGAGTATCAACACCGCTAACCGAAATTGCTGCATTGGCTAGCAGAACAACAGTATCCGTACCAGCAGAACCCAAAACCGTCTCGACACTAGTGACAGCCATAGCACCCCCAGTGAGGAGGGTGACCGTATCCGTGCCAGAAATTCCGAGGACAGTCTCGACACCGCTAACCGAGATCGCGCCATTGGCTAGCAGGGTAACAGTATCTGTACCAGCGGATCCCAAAACCGCATCGACACCGCTAACCGAGATCGCACCATTGGCTAGTAGTGCAACAGTATCTACACCAATAGATCCCAAAATCGTCTCGACACTACTGATAGCCGTAGCACCGCCAGCGAGAAGGGTAAGCGTATCCTGACCAGAAGTTCCGAGCAAAGTGTCGACACCGCTAGCCGAGATGGCACCATTGGCTAGCAAGGCAATAGTATCTGTATCAGCAGATCCCAAAACCGTCTCGACACTAGTGACAGCCGTAGAACCGCCGGCGAGAAGGGTAAGCGTGTCTTGACCAGAAAGTCCGAGGACAGTCTCGACACCACTAACCGAGATCGCAGCATTGGCTAGCAGAACCACAGTATCCGTTCCAGCAGAACCCAAAACCGCCTCGACACCGTTAACCGAGATAGCACCACTGGCTAACAGAGCAACTGTGTCGACACCAGTAGATCCCAAAACTGTCTCGATACTACTGACAGCGGTAGTACCCCCGGTGAGAAGGGTGAGCGTATCCGTGCCAGACATTCCGAGGACAGTCTCGACACCGCTAGCCGAGATGGTACCACTGGTCAGCAAGGCAACCGTATCTGTACCAGCAGAACCCAAAATCGTTTCGACACTAGTGACAGCGGTAACACCGCCGGCGAGGAGGGTAAGCGTATCCGTGCCAGCAATTCCGAGCATAGTCTCGATGCCGCTAACTGAGATCGCTCCATTGACCAGTAGGACAACAGTGTCTGTACCACTAGATCCTAAAACTGTTTCTACATTACTAACCTTCAGGACGCCTGCGTTCAAGAGCGTGACGGTATCCGTACCAGCATTGCTCAGAATTGTCTCGACACTACTGACAGCGGTAGCACCGCTGGCGAGAAGGGTAAGCGTATCCGTGCCAGTAGCTCCGAGCACAGTCTCGACATCGCTAGCCGAGATTGCGCCATTGGCTAGCAGGGCAACAGTATCTGTACCAGCAGAACCCAAAACCGTCTCGACACTACCAATGGCCGTAGAACCGCCGGCGAG
>CAUYTX010000214.1:0-2970 GCA_963575665.1 Gammaproteobacteria bacterium
ACATAACTGATACAATAACTTACATTATTTCTTACGTCGAACTCAGGTTATAATTAAAAAACCACCTCACTCCCCGGCTCCCTCTTCTTGAAGGGCGAAAGGAGATAAGATTTAAGAGACTTTGTCTTTTGATTATGCGTCCGTCAATCGTTTCAGACGAATGACCCCCTTTATTTCGCGTGCGAGGGCAAAGATTTGTGAAATCTGTTCTAACTGATTGACTTCTAGTGTCAAACGCATGTCGGCGATCCTGCGAACGGGATCTGTGTAGGTATTGACCGTTAAGATGTTGATTCCATTGTCCGCTGTAAGAGCGGTTAGGTCTCGTAACAATCCTGGGCGATCGTGTGCTACTACTTGAACACGAACCGGCCAAGTGTCTCTTTTGCTCGTGGTCCAAACCGCGTCGAGTCGTTTTGCTCGTGCCTCTTCCCCTAGATTTTGCAAATTAGTACAGTCTGCACGGTGAATCCGAATACCTTGATCGTGTGTGACATATCCTACGATAGGTTCTCCAGGTTTTGGCCGACAGCACTGCGCTATCTTTGTCAGGAGGTTACTCACTCCTTGGACTCGAATAAGTGTAGGAACTTCGGCAGAAGAATGATGCGGACGATGTGTAGTCTGTTTTTGCCGACCTGCCAACAGATGTCCTAAGGCATTGGTCACCTGTGCTGAGGTGGCATCTCCGCGACCTAAAGCCACCATCAGATCTTCCACTGTGGCATAACGCATTCGTTGCGCCAATGCCTGTAGGTCTACTCTCTTTTCCAAACGTGCCAACTCTTTTTCTAAGATGGCGCGACCTTGTTCTTTGTTTTCTTCGTAATGTGCTTGCTTAAACCATTGTCGTATCTTTTCTCGAGCACGATTGGTGTGCAAATACTCAGGGTTGAGCCAATCTTGACTTGGCCCACCTTGTTTGACGGTCAGAATCTCTACTTGTTGTCCGTTCCGTAGTGAATAAGAAAGAGGCACAATGTGGCCATCTATTTTTGCCCCTCGGCAACGGTGTCCAACTTCTGAATGAATTCGATAGGCGAAATCGAGCGGGGTAGACCCACGTGGTAAATCGATGACTTGTCCTTTTGGGGTAAACACGTGAATCTGTTCATATTGGAGTGTCTGGCGAAACTTTTCTACGAACTCTTTAGGGTCTGTTGTTTCGTCTAGGGCTAAAAACTGTTGTAACCATTGGATTCGGTGCTGATAATCACCGCTTCCTTGGCCCCCTTCCTTGTAACGCCAATGAGCAGCAACACCCAACTCAGCATGTCGATGCATGTCATGGGTACGGATCTGCACTTCTAGTACTTTTCCTTCTGGGCCGACGACCGCGGTATGCAAAGATCGGTAAAAATTATTTTTGGGTCGAGCAATGTAATCATCAAATTCGCTCGGAATGGGTAACCAAAGAGCATGTACAACGCCAAGTGTCGTGTAACAATCACTTACGGTCGGAACCAAAACACGAACTGCACGAACGTCATAGATCTGTTCAAAATCTACTCCCTTTTTCCGCATTTTTCGCCAAATGCTATAGATGTGTTTTGGACGCCCGCTCACCTCTGCGTGGAGTGCCGTAAGATTTTCCCGCAAAGTAGTAGTGATCTCCTTGAGATAATCTTCCCGGTGTAATCGCCTTTCATCTAAAAAAGAGGCAATCTTTTGATAAACCTCTGGATCTAAAGCGCGGAAAGATAAATCTTCTAGCTCCCATTTTAGGCGTCCCATGCCTAATCGATTGGCTAGGGGTGCGTACAGATCCATGGTTTCGCTGGCGATTCGCTGCCTCTCCGGGGCCGTCATCTGTTTTGCGCAGCGCAGGTCGTGTACACGTTCTGCCAACTTAATTAACAGAACACGCATATCCTCTTCAACAGAGAGTAAAAGTTTTCGTAAACCTTCGTGGTCTTCTGGAGTACCTTGGTGTGTTCTTCTACGTGTAATGGACTCTAATCGCTGCACCCCTTTTATTAAGGGAACCAACCCAGGATCTAAGGCTTCTACACGGGATATCTTGTCTGCTGCTACTTCTGGTACATCGTGGAGCACTGCAGCTGCTAGTGTCTGGACATCCAAACGTAATTCCGAAAGGAGGCGAGCTACCGCTAAAGCATGTTCTAAGTAGGGTTCTTTACTAGGACGTGCTACACCTTGGTAAAGCTCTTCTGCTAACAAACAGGCTTTTTGGAGCAATTCAAAATTAGTGGCAGGTCTGGACTGAGCTAACCCTTCAAGCCATGCAGAACAAGAAAAAACTGTAGAGGAAGAGACGGCTACCATAACTCTTCTCCTGAGTCTAAAAAAGAAAAACGCGGGCAGTGTTTAGAGCACTGTGCCGCGTTTGCTAGGGTTCGCAGGGTGACAAGGCACCCTTTAAGATTATACAGCAGGGGTACGAGTCTCCTCTGCCCAGTCTTCTACCACTTTCAATCGGTTCTCTTTTGCGAAATTAAGCAAAAATTCGTAACCGGAAGGATTGGTATCCCAAAGCTCCCGATCCACCACGACACATTTCACGCCACCTTGAAAGCGGATCCGAATTTTTGGGGAAAACGAAGGCATACGCTGCACCCCAGCAGTCGACATGCAATTCTGCAAATTCCCAGAACTCTGGTTCCCATAGGTAGCAATACTAGCCTGCAATCGTTCCGCCCAGTCACTCGGACGGAAAGTACCTTCATGTTCCGTCATACCCATGATGATGGTACGCGGGGGGAATGTTTTGGGATCCATAGCTCAGTTCTCACTCAAATTTTTTGATAGGTTCCTCGGGGAAGAAAAACACTAAAGCTTAGCGTGTCTCTCGACCCCCTCAGTGGCTACCCACTAAAAGTCATACTCAGTAGCCATGGTAGATACTACAGGAAAACAAGTTGGGCAGGAAATACTTTTCCTAAGTACACATACCTAACTAGTTTTCCTACCGTTACCTTGTTTAGCCCGTTGCCAAAAGTGGTTGTTGTT
>CAUYTX010000215.1:0-2947 GCA_963575665.1 Gammaproteobacteria bacterium
ATAAAAATAAAACAATATTCTCAGTATGTAATGGAGCTCAATTATTAATATCAGCTAAAATATTACAAGGTAGAATATTATCAGGATATTATGGCATTGATACTGATATTGAAAATGCAGGTGCAACTTATAGTAGAGGTCCTGTAGTAGTAGATGGTAATATTATCTCGTGTCCACACTACGACTTTATGGGTGATTGGATGAGAACAGCTTATCAAGTACATAACAAAAGAAATCCAATCAATGAGTAATTACAATACTAATGTAGTTAAGAAACCTTGGGGTTATGAGTATCTTGCTTATGAAAATGAGCATGCTGCTATATGGTTTCTATATATTAAATATAACCACGCTACCTCTCTTCACTGTCATCCAAATAAAACAACCGGATTGATATTATTAGATGGTCAAGCTGAAACATCATTTTTAAACAATTCAAATAAGCTTAATCCAACTAATAAGGTGATGATCCGTAAAGGATTATTTCATTCAACAAAAGCAACTAATGAAAGAGGCGCTTGGATATTTGAAATTGAAACCCCAGTCGATAAACAAGATCTAGTTAGATTTAAAGACAGCTATGGTAGAGAAGGTAAACCATATGAAGATGAAACCTTTGAAATACCTAAAGCTGAAGATTGCTTATGGATTGAAAATAATCCTAAAGTATATAACTTTGCTAACTGTATACTTGACGTTAAAAATATTACTAATATAAATGAATTTATAGATATAGACGATTCATTAAATGTAATATTTTTAAAAGGTGGATTAATAACTGACTATGATCAAAAAGTAGCAGGTCCTGGAGATATAGTATTATCTTCAACAATTAAAGAATTAACTGAGGTATTTAAGAAAGTAGATCCTAATACATTAGTAATGATAATAAAACAACAAAATGGCTAATTTTTATCCTCCTGGATATAAAAACGATAGAATAGTAGTTGCCGTTGATTTTGACGGTGTAATACATGATGCACGTCAAGGATGGGGTGATGGTACCTGTTATGGAGATCCATTACCTGGATCTATAGATGCTATTAAAAAACTGTCTAAAACATACGATGTAATTATATTTACAGCTAAAGCAAAGTCAGATCGTCCTTTAGTAGAGGGTAAAACAGGTGCTATGCTAGTAAGAGAATGGTTTATAAAGTATGGTATTATAGATTGTATTAAAAGCATTACTAGTGAAAAGCCAAGAGCAGAATTATATATTGACGATAATGGATATCGTTTTCAAAATTGGAATGACACTTTAAAATTTGTAGAAAATGAGTTATAGAATAGAGGCTTTTAAAAAAGCATCATTTTGTAGACACTTTGAAAATCAAGTCTATCAAAATGTACAAAAGAAAAACATTAAAATACCAGTTTATCTATCAGCAGGACAAGAATACATTGCTGCAAGTATATCTACTATATTAGAAGAAAAAGGAATTGAACCTAATATCTTTATTCAACATAGAGGACATTCAACTTATCTTTCATTTGGTGCTTCACCTGTTGAGTTAGTAGATGAATTATTAGGTAAAAAAACAGGATGTGCTGGTGGAATGGGAGGATCAGCCTCAATTCATTCACATGAAAAGAATATATTTGGACATGATGGATTAATGGGCAGTCAAGTTCCTATCGCTGTAGGACATTGTTATTCTACTCGCAAACCAACTATTGTAACTATGGGTGATGCTTCCGCTGAGGAAGATTACGTTATGGGTGCTTTAGGGTGGGCTTCAACTAAAAATTTACCTATTCTATTCATAGTAGAAGATAATAATTTATCTATATTAACTGAAAAGAAAATGAGACGTAATTGGGAAATGGATGATGTTGCTAAAGCCTTTAAAATGAAAGCAGCTAACATATCTGATGATCCACTTATTATTAAAACGCATCTTGAAAATTATAACTTTGAAGGTCCTATGCTTTTAAACATTAATACAAATAGAAAATACTGGCATTCAGGTGCAGGTCAAGATGGAGATAGTTTTGATCGTTACGAGAATGAACTTAAAACATTAGGAGAAGAAGCAATTCAAATTGATTTAGAAAACAAACAATTAGTAGAAAAGTTATGGGAACAACAGTTAGGGATACAATAAAAGAAATTACAAGAAAGCATCTTACTGAAGGTAGAGGTAAATGTTACGGACAATGCTTAACCGCTGTAGGTTGGGTTGGTGGTACATTACCTGAAATGTATGAAGAAGGTGGAATGGTTGAATTATCTATGGCTGATGTAGCTGGAGGAGCAATTGTAACCGGAGCGGCATTAGCAGGCGAAAGAGCAATTTATGTTGTTCGTTACCAAGGATTTCAATGGTATAACGCAGTATCAGTAGCTAACTATGCTGCTAAATCAAAAGAATTATGGAATCGTCCTTGTCCTATACTTGTTAGAAGTATAGCAATGGAAGGTGGTATTGGCCCTGTAGCAGGATCATCTCATCACTCTATTGTTAGTCGTATGCCCGGTATTAAAGTAATATCACCAATGACACCTAAAGAATATCAATACGCTTATGATTGCTATATGAATGATAATGACCCTTACTATATTTCAGAACATAGAAAGTCATATGATAATGAAGATGAATTACGCACCTTTATTGATGATAAAGAAGTTGATTTTACTATATTTCCATTATCAATCACTCGTTTAGAAATGATTAAATTAGTTGAATTAGCAGGTGCAGAAAACATTACATTAAATATTATTCATCAATTATGGATTAGACCGTTTAATGTTAATCCATTGTGGGCTCAAGCACTTAATCGTTCTAGATATGGTGGTTTAGTTACAGATGACGATTATGTTGAAGGTGTAGCTAGTAGTATGGCTAACGAGTTGAGCTTGGTAAGTACTAAAAGAGTTTATACCTTAGGTTTAGATCCAAGAACAGCAGGTTTCTATGCATCAGTAGATAATTTACCTCCTAGT
>CAUYTX010000216.1:0-2846 GCA_963575665.1 Gammaproteobacteria bacterium
TGCCAAGATGTTTATTTTGTCATGAGCGTACCAATCAAGCCTCATACGTTTACCCTTTACACCGAGAGTGCAACGCTTGACGCCAACAACGTCATCATGGGCTATACGGCCTCAGCGGGGGTCAGTGCTTCTGGTTGTGCTCAATGGCTCTCACCTCAAGCGGCTTACGATGCCTTCGCACGAGAGGTTACCAACGGCTGGGCATTTTATCTTGACCCAACCTCGACGAACAAGACCAACTCAACGGTCGGCGGAAAGATTAGTTTTGACGGTAAGAACTTTGCCATCGAGAAGGTGCAGATTAACGAGCAAGGATTGCTCACCGACCATATCGCACTCTACGCCGTGGAGGATAGACACTAATGGCTCATTATGCCAACTTGTTTCCGGCAATCGCTGATAAGGTGTTAACCGCTTGGAGCGTTCAAGCGACATCTGGAGGGAGAAACCCGAAGCCGAATGTTGCCCTACCTCTGGCGGTTATCACACTTGAGAGCGTTGACCGCAACCTTGCGGGGCGAAGCGTTGAGCAAACTTGGACATGGACTATAGGCGGGAAGTTCGCAGTCCCAACCAGCAAGGAACCTCAGCAGTTGATGGCAGAAAAGGCAGAAGCTCTCATCAATCTTTTAACACCCTTCTCTGAGAACTCGGGAAGCCTTCCAACCGTCCCAGCCGCTCTCGGTGGCGTTGGCTACCTTCCCCTTGCAACTACATGGTCACCGATTCCAATGGATGACGCAGACGATGCTTGTGGGGTGCTGATTACCTTTACTGTGAGGACGACCGTATGGCAGTGAAGCGAACGCCGACTCAGAGCTACTTTGCCACTATTGAGAAGTTCAAGAAGATGAACGCCACAATGAACGAGGGAGCCGCCGAGATTCAAAAGTCCTTAGACCGTGACCTCAACGAATTTACAAGCGGAGCCAGCCCAAGCGGGAAAGCACGTCTGAAGTGGTTACGCAAGTTGGGCCACCCTTACGGGCGTGGAATGAGTTCGAGTGCCTCGACACCTACGGGCAGAAAGAGAGGAGCGGGACGCAAGGGAAAAGCCCCTACCCTTCCCATCGGACAGATAACGGGAGGGCTACGAAGAGCCAAGTTTACCAAGCTCTCGAAGGCGAATCAGAAGTATACAATCACGGCGGGATTCAACAAGGGTGCAAAAGGTGCACTCTTTGCCGTCTTACCTTTTGGAACTAACAAAATGGTTGGGAGAGGTCTTTGGGCTCCAACCGAGAAGGGAGCTTTAGGGAAGCGAGTAAAAGCCTACCGCAAAGCCTTCCGAGATACATTTATCACAAAGAATAGACAGCCATGAAATACGCCGCCGGAGACTTAACAGCCTACACGCTTGGGGGAACATCCTACCTTGCAGAATTTTCTAACGTCAGCTTTAAGGTTGGCGTAAAGACCGAGGAGGGCAAAGCGGGAGCCGCTCGCCACGCTCTCTCAACCCCAGTTAAGAGAATGTTTGAAGCGAAGACCGAAGTCATGCGAACTGTGACCTCGACCCGCCAAACATCTCTCACCCTCTCAGTTGCCAGCCTTGTAGCAAGCATCACCGCCAAACTGAGGTCTTGCACGATCAACGTGACCACCGCCTCCCAAGAGTGCTCGGCACTTGCGGACGGCTTCGAGACCTATCAAGCCACGGGAACCAAATTTACGGGCTCGGCAGTCCTTCAAATCCTCGACGCTGACACCTCAACATTGATGGAGACGGTCAACAATGCCACTCTCTCAAGCGTTGAAACTTCCCTCTCCTTGACCGTTGGCGGTGCGACTCTTGTACTTCCTATCACCTTGACCTCGGCAGAATACACGGTAGAAAGAGACGGCTTGATTCTTGTTAACGTTGAGTTCGAGCAACGGGGGACACCAACTACCGTCAGCGGTGTAACGCTTCTCACCTCGGTACTGACGGGAACTACCTTGATTGCCTTCGTAGCTACCATTACCACGGTTGGCACTTACACTGGCTCGACGCTGATTGATTCGGCAACCTTCACCATTCCAGAGCAAGGCATTATCACTGAACAATACAACTTCAAAGGACTTGGAACTCTCGTCAAATCGTAAGGTAACCTTACACTAAGTGTTAGGAGAATGAACAATGGCAAAAGAAGAAAAGGTACAAGAACTCGGCGGAGGCTTTAAGCCCGTGAATTGCGAACCAGAAGTTAAGGAAGAAGTGAAGCCCGCCAAGGATGAGGCGAAAGAAGACGTATGATGAAGCCCAAGTCACCCGATGACTTGGTGTCTAAATATGCCAAGCCACTTGAGGAAGAGACGTTTAACATCTATCTTCCAGACGGGGAAGCGATCGTATGCAAAGTGCCAGACCGCTTAGGGTTCATTGAGGACTTCAAGGCAGAGATGGGTAAGTTCTGGAAGCTCGTACAATCTGAGCGGGTTCCCGATGCTTGGAAAGCGTTCTTGCCGATTACATGGGAAGAGGCGGTTGGTGTGGTTGGTCTCTATTACAACTCATGTGAGCCTACAAAGTTCAACCAGTACCAAGCCTTGCAAATGACCAAGGCGGGCGGTGGGTACATCCTCAACTCGCTTATCAATCAGATTGAGACGCATCACCAATCCATCGGCTATAACCAATTCGTCTCTAAGGTGGAAGAAGAAAAAAAAGACTTGAGTCCAATGACGTCCGAAGATGGCAGCTTAGAATTGCCGCCAGAGTCTACGGAAAGCATTGCGACGAACTAAGCAAGACAGAGAGCGAACATCTAGCGGAGTTGGTGGCAAGTGCTCTTCTCGACATGGAAGAGGCAGAACCAGTGGTGGCGATGTTGATGCAATCTGAGCAATGGCAAGGAGCACACGAT
>CAUYTX010000217.1:0-2834 GCA_963575665.1 Gammaproteobacteria bacterium
GGGAGGAGAAACCTCCTCCCAGTTATCTCCCTCTGGCGATGACTACTAGGTGATCAAGGAGATGTCCCCACTAGCGATCACAATACCAGAGTGAGCAGTCACCCCAACCAGCTCAATGACCACGTCGTCAGCACCGACACCACCCGTTCCATCTGAAATGAAGAGGTAGGTGTTTCCTTGCCCATCAGTGAATACTGCGCACTCTCCATTAGTTGCACCACCGGTCGATAGTCCAGATTCGACTTCAGCAATCCTGGCATCTAGCGTGAGGTTACTCGCAGAGAAGGTGGCCAAACCGTGAGAGTCAATTGCAGCAGTGCCTGTGGCGGCAGTCAGTCCGTTGGCAGAAATCGACAGCGAAACCGACCCAAAATCGATCGTATCGTTGGAAGTCCATCCGTAGATCTTGTCGAACCCAGTAGCCTCCGAGTCCCCCCCCGTAAACTGGAAGATGTCGTGCCCAGTACTACTGGTGGAGCTCATGACGTCCGTGCCAATACCTCCGATGAAGGTGTTGTAGCCTGCAGATCCCCCAAGGAGGGTATCATTTCCAGCTTTACCATCCAAGTAAGCATGAGAACTACCCAACACTGTGATTGTATCGACCCCAGTTGTACCGAATACGGTTTCCACTCCGGAAACGCTGACATTGCCTGCTGCCAACAGGGAAACGGTATCCATACTACCAGAAGAACCGAT
This sequence comes from Gammaproteobacteria bacterium, assembly GCA_963575665.1. Lineage (GTDB taxonomy): Bacteria > Pseudomonadota > Gammaproteobacteria > CAIRSR01 > CAIRSR01 > CAUYTX01. The sequence continues at coordinate 700 of CAUYTX010000217.1, forward strand.
CACGGTATCAACACCACTCACGGACATATTCCCTGGTACTAACATGGTCACGGTGTCTACATCCGAAGACCCAATTACGGTGTTGACATCACTGACCTTGATAGTTCCTGCAGCCAACAGCGTTACAGTGTCATCCCCAGTAGTTCCGATCACAGTCTCTATACTACTCACTTTGATACCTGTAAAAGCAAGTAGTGTAACTGTATCGTTTCCATCCGAACCAATTACCGTCTCGATGGCATTATCAATCCGGAGGTGACCTGCCGTTAGCAGAGTCAGCGTATGCGCGCCAAAAACTCCGAGCACAGTTTCCACACCACTGACTCGAATATTCTCGTTTGCCAGGAGTGTAACCGTGTCCAGTCCACTGCTACCTACAAGGGTCGCCACTCCGCTGACGTAAATACTACCGGTAGCTAGCATCGATATAGTGTCGACACCTTCAGATCCATACACACGTTCGATAGCACTGACAGAAACCGCACCGGCAGCCAACAGGGTGATCGTATCGAAAACACCAGAAGTGCCTAAGACTGTCTCTACAGCACTGACAGCGACCAGATTGACAGCAGCCAATAGGGTGATGGTATCTGTACCGTCAGAACCATAGACTTTCTCTACACTACTGACTTTCGTGGCACCACCGGCGAGGAGGGTGACCGTGTCATTACCACCACTACCCAAGACTGTCTCTACAGCACTGACAGCGACCGGACTAGCAGCCAATAAAGTGATGGTGTCCGCACCAGCAGAGCCCAAGACTGTCTCGATACTACTGACCTTCATAGCACCACTAGTAAGGAGGGTGACCGTGTCGATACCAGTAGAACCGCACAGGCTTTCAACTCCACTGACAGAAATTGCACCGGCACCCAATAGGGTAATAGTGTCCGCATTAGCAGACCCCAAGACGGTATCTACGAGAGTGACCACGACCCAATTGGCAGCCAGTAAAGTGACGGTGTCCGCGTCAGCAGAACCCGAAACTGTCTCGATACTACTGACCTTCATAGCACCACCGACGAGGAGAGTGACCGTGTCGTCACCACCAGCAAAACCCAAGACTGTCTCTACAGCACTGACAGCGACCGGACTGGCAGCCAATAAAGTGATGGTGTCCGCACCAGCAGAGCCCAAGACTGTCTCGATACTACTGACCTTCATAGCACCACTAGTAAGGAGGGTGACCGTGTCGACGCCACCAGCAGAGCCCAAGACTGTCTCTACAGCACTGACGGCAATCGAACTAGCGGCCAATAAGGTAATAGTATCTACACCAGTGGACCCCAAGACCGTCTCCACAGCACTAACTTCGACCCGGTTGGTAGCCAACAAGGTAATGGTATCCATCTCGCTGGAACCAAGGACTGTTTCGACACTGCTGACCTTTATGGCACCGCTGGCGAGGAGAGTGACCGTGTTGTTACCACCAGCAAAACCCAAGACTGTCTCTACAGCACTGACCTGAACCTTGCTGGCAGCCAATAAGGTAATGGTGTCCGCACCGTCAGAACCCAGGACTATATCAACGTTTTCATCGACTTTCACAGCACTACCGGTGAGGAGGGTGACCGTGTTGTCACCACCAGCAAAACCTAAAACTGTCTCTACAGCACCGACAACGACCGAACTGGCAGCCAACAAAGTGATGGTATCCACACCAGCAGAACCCAAGACTGTATCGACGGCGTTGTCGATCTTCATAGCACCGCCGGTGAGGAGGGTAACCGTGTCAATCGCAGCATGACCGAACAGAGTTTCAATTCCACCGATAGAAACCGCACCAGGAGTCAACAGGGTGACCGTGTCGTCACCAGAAGAACCCAAGACTGTCTCTACAGCACTGACACTGACCCCACCAATAGTCAACATGGTAATGGTATCTGCACCATCGGTACCAAGGACTGTTGCGACATTACTGACCTTGATGGCACCGTTGGCGAGGAGGGTGACCGTGTCACCACCACTATCACTCAAGACTGTCTCTACAGCACTGACAGCGACTGAACTGGTAACTAATAAGGTAACGATATCCACACCAGCAGAACCTAGGACTGTCTCGACCAATTCGTCGACCTTCATGGCACCACTGGCAAGGAGGGTAACCGTGTCGATACCAGAAGAACCGAGTAGGA
>CAUYTX010000218.1:0-2803 GCA_963575665.1 Gammaproteobacteria bacterium
AAACCGCGCTATTCATCCCCGCCCTGAAGGACGGGGTTTTTCGCGCATACTGATACTAATAAAAGTCGGCATTGCATCAGACAAGCGAGCAATCGGGCGTCCCAACCGCCAGTCGTAGATAGAGGCATACGTCAAGATATTTCGGACATAACGACGCGTTTCGTCAAAAGGAATACTCTCAATCCAGACATCTGCAGACATTTTGTAAGGTGGACGCCATTCTTTCACCCGACCAGGGCCAGCATTGTAGGCAGCAGCAGCCAAGGCTAGGCTTCCTTGTTTTTGGACTAGACCAGCTAAAAAGGTACTGCCAAGACGAATGTTCCGATCCGGATCCAATAAGTCTGAATTTCTAAAAGAAACCTTGAGTCCTTTTGCCACTTGAGTGGCGGTCGCAGGCATGAGCTGCATCAACCCTACGGCTCCAGCCGAAGAGCGAATATCCGTCATAAAAACGCTTTCTTGTCGAACAATAGCATAGACCGTTGAGGGTGGCAGTCCCACCTCTGCTGCATGTGCTTGTACTAAATCTCTGTATTCCAAAGGAAAGCGAAGGACTAAATCATCTTCTTCTGTACTTTTTCCAAGGGTTGCGATGATTCGATCGGGAAGGCTCCACTGAGCAGCTAACCGCGCGATGCCTGCAAACTCAGTAGAGTTGCTGTTGCTAGGTAGAGCTGCCATCCATTCTCGTCGCCCATCTGTGGAATACCCAAGCAAAAAAAACTCATGAGCACGAACAAAATTCGGGTGACGACTCAGCCTAGAGAGTTCTTCCTCTCCTACTTCCAAAGGTCGGTGGTTGAATACGTAGGAGTGATGAATTCGATCGGCAGCCAGAAATCCATGGTAACCCCGATGAGTGGCAACCTCTTCGTAAATTTCTTGGGATCCGGGGTTTCCCGTCTCTCCTAATGCACGTGCTTCCCAAAAACGCCAGCGATCCGCTGATCTCTCCCAAGGTTTGAGTGCACGCACGTGGCGAAGAACTGCCTGCCAATCTCCTAACCACAACGCGGTTCTGATCTTTGCTCGACGAACCTCAGCATCTGGATTCGGCACTCGCTCTAAAAATTCCAATGCTCTAGGATGTCGTTCTGCCACAGCACGAAGGGCAATTGCCTTTGCCACCAGGGTACGATCCCCAGCGTCGAAAGAGTAGCGTTCCTTTAGGCTATTCCAACGTTCTGCTGCGGAGGCAACCTCGTTTCGGCTCAAACGAATAAGACCATGTCGAAGTATTTTTCTGGCTCGTGGAGTATCTGAAACCAACATAGGGTCACTAAATCCACTACGAGGATCGCGATGTATCCTAGACCATACTCGAACCCAATCTTGTTCTTCTTCTGGAAGTCGCTTCCCAATTTGTTCTGCTAGAGAAGGATTGCCTGCCTCAAAAGCGGAAACCACTCGAGGCCATACCTCATTAGGAGTTGCGCCACCGGATTCTTGCCACACATCAAAAACGGTTCCACATTCTGAAACTGCTGTATTTGGCTGGGCTATCCAAAGTTTTCTCACTTCTTCGAGCCAAACAATAGAAGGTTTTGGTTGGACTGGGGAGGCATCGTCCCTCGGCAAACGTGCTTGTACTTCTAAGCAGCGCAACGCAATGTCTTGCGTCTCCCGGTAGTTGTCTAAGAAATCGGACCAACGTCCTTCTTCTGCAAGGTGTTTAAGCCACGTAGCTCGAAGCGTTGTCGCAACGGGAAGATCCCCGTAACGGGCAAGGAAAGCACGAATTTCTGGATCTGAAGCAGAAGCTAGGCGATCTTTCAGGTCATCGTAAACTAAGTATCCGTACAAAGGGTATTCAGTAAGACTAGCAAGTCGTTGGTTGAAGAGTGTTAAATCTCCACGTGCTCGCGCTTCTCGTGCTTCCCGAAATTCAAATCTCTGCTGCGACAGATCTGCATTGGCAGGTAAATACGAAGACAATAAAAGGATGCTTAGAACCAGTATTTTAGGAGAATGCTTCATAGGCTCCTCATGAGTAGCTAACCTGAGTTCGACGTAAGAAATAATGTAAATTATTGTATCAGTTATGTTTTCTTTTGATCTTACTAAAAAAACTCAAGTATTATGCTTACCCACATAGCACTTATTCAAACTTAGGTATCCAAAATGTTTGAAACCTTCTTTCTAGGATTGCTATAAATCAAATAAATACAGTGAGTTAGCCTTTTTTCTTACGTCGAACCCAGGTTAGCTAAAAATGCCAATAACGCTTCGCCTCTTCCCTCCATGAATGAGGCTCTAACGATATTCCCTTACCAAACCGAAGTTCTAAGGCACCTTGTTTGGAGGTGTCATAGGATTGTGCACTGCTACTAGAGTAGCGATCTACTACGTTTTGTCTAGGAAAACCAAAACGATTCTGATAACCCGTAGAATAGACTACCAGTTTTGGTGCTACAGTAGCCACGAATGCTGGGCTAGAAGATCCACTGCTACCATGATGTGGAGCGATTAAAACGGTAGCAGGTAAATTCTCTGGCGTTTCTCTCACGAGCTCTGCTTCTGCAGGACGTTGAATATCCCCCGGTAGAATTAAAGCTCCCCCGGGCCACTCAACCCGGAGGACACAGCTCCCGTTGTTACCCGACCAACTGCTTCCTTCTGCAGGGTGAATGACTCGGAAGTCTATGCCATCCCAATGCCAAGAAGTACCACGTGTGCATGCTTCTCCTCCTGGCGCAGAACCCAATACCCTAGAAACTCGAAACCCTGCGAGTAGAGAGGCAGCTCCTCCTCGGAGCATCCCCGGCCGCTGGTTTGGTATCTTGGGTATGATCCCCCTTTT
>CAUYTX010000219.1:0-2800 GCA_963575665.1 Gammaproteobacteria bacterium
ATTAAAGGACTTTTGCCACTTGCGCCGAGGAGTAAAGTCATTCCAAAATGTAGCACCCAAACCGTGAACTGCTTTTTCGGATCGGACAACTCTGAAATCTGCCGCCCAACGCCCGGCCTCGCTATCAGAATCGGTAGATCTCCTAGATCCGATTCTTCTGTGACCGATGACGCTGGTCACCCGCTCTTCCATGGCTTAAATCGGCGGGGTCACTCGACATCCTTGTCTCGTTCCGTTGTGCCTTCCAATTCTGATTAGTGGGCAGTAAGTGAACCATATTGAGCGTAATTCCTTCAGAAGCAAGAATCAGCTCCAGTAATTGTGTAGAAACAGATTTACTATTCGGTGTGTTGCTATTGACCCCAATATTTCTTCCCTTGAGATCAGCAATGCTCTTGATCTGATTTCGTAAGTCGCTTCGGACTACCAGTACAAATGGGACAATTTTAGTCATGGCTGCGATCAACACGACGTCTTCGCCATGGTTGCGTAGAGACATGGCCGCAGGAGCACCTGTAACCGCAAAATCTACGTTTTTACCCACGAGATTTTTGAGGGCTAGTGGGCTACTGCCAGCGTACGAAATACGGATCTGCACACCTTGCTCACGGTCTATTTCGATTTTGGGGATCAAATCAATGGGCAGAGAGGCAAAGCTATGAGGCCCCGGAGCACTGATGGTGATGGTTTCCAGATTTGCTGCGAAGACAGATACTGATACTAAAAAACAAGCGAGTAGGATCTGCATAAACTCCTCCCAAGGATTTGATTTTGTACAAACTGGAGCTTAAGTGTATCAGTATGCGCGAAAAACCCCGTCCTTCCCTTCAGGGCGGGGATGAATAGCGCGGTTTGTATTTGACTTTAGTTTGAAATCTGGTACCATTGGCATTCGAAGGGCGGGACACGCCCGGTTAGCCCGTGGAGAGAAGGTGCAGTCAGGCCTCTCTGTGAAGCAGGAACCCACCGAAGAGACTACACAATCCAGCGTGTAGATCCGCAGGAATCCCCGTCCTTTAGGGCGGGGAGGATGTCAACCTGTCCTTGCATCTTAACAACCGCAAGCTATTATATCTCAAAAGATCGCAAATCGTGCAAGAACAGTCCACCATTGCAGACGTCCAAAGTCACCCTGATACCCGACACATTGCCATTGATAAAGTCGGTGTTAAAAACATCCGTCACCCCGTTCGAGTAAGTGAGCGGGCTGGAGGGGAGCAATACACCATTGCCACCTTCAACATGTACGTCAATTTACCACACAATTTTAAAGGGACGCACATGTCTCGTTTTGTGGAGATCATCAATCACCACGAACGAGAGATTACCCCGAACTCCTTTCAAAAGATGTTGAGTGAAATGGTTCAGATTTTGGAAGCAGAGTCTGGACACATCGAAATGGTCTTCCCCTACTTCATTACGAAGACTGCGCCAATCTCTGGGGTGCGGAGTCGAATGGACTATGAAGTAACCTTCATCGGGGAGGCTCACCATGGTACTTCTGTGTTGTGGATTAGAGTGGTCGTACCAGTAACTAGCTTGTGTCCATGCTCCAAAGAGATTTCTCGCTACGGTGCTCATAACCAACGTTCCCACGTCACGGTGACTGCAAGAACGGAAGGATTTGTTTGGATCGAAGAGTTAATTCAATTGGTAGAACGTGAGGCATCTTGCGATTTATATGCGTTACTCAAACGACCGGATGAGAAGTACGTGACTGAGCATGCCTACGAGAACCCCAAGTTTGTAGAAGACATGGTTCGAGATGTAGCTACTCGACTCAACGCTGACCATCGGATTCGTGCTTACACTGTCGAATCAGAAAATTTTGAATCGATCCACAACCACTCAGCATACGCGCTGATTCAATCGGGTGCACCCTTGAAGAGACCATGAAGAATAGCTGAAGCAACGTAAAATGGTTAGGCCATGCTCTGTGGAACCCCCTCCCGCCTTTGGCGTACTCCCCCTTAGCAGGCTTACAAGGGTATCTTTTTTCGTTTTACGCAGTCCCCATCATCGCTTTGCAGTAAATTTGATAGGTAACAATCTTCAAAAAAACATAGCACCAACAATGCTATTAGGTCAAACTGACCACTCTCCAAATAATCAGGAAGGCTCAGTGATACCCGCAAATCTAAATTTTGTAGCTCACTGTTTTATTTGAAATTTTAAAAAAAGATACCCTTATAAGCCAATCCCCTCTCCCTAAAGGGCGAAGGAAGAATAAGGAAGAAACCTTGTCTCCCCTCTCTTAGTAAGAAAAGGGGTCAGGGGGTGAGGTCGGTTTTGAAACAAAAAAAACCCCCGACCTGAAAAGGAAGGGGGTTCTTTACTGCTAGATCAGCTACAAGAAACTCAAAAATTACTTGGCAGAAGTGGTAGCAGGAGGAACCACTACTGGAGCACCAGCTGCACCGGGATAACCCCAGCCGCCGCCATATCCCGGGTAGCCGCCGCCATATCCATAAGCTGGATAGCCGCCGCCGTATCCTGGATAGCCGCCATATCCATATCCCGGGCCACCCCAGTATCCTGGATATCCACCGCCATAACCATTGCCATAACCATTGCCGTAGCCATTACCACTGCCGTAGCCGCTGCCATTGAACCCCATGTTGAAGTTCATGCCACCGTTGCCACCGCCATTGCCCAACCAGTCATTGCCCCAACCGCCACCACCAGGACCGCCGCCCCAAGGACCGCCGCCCCACCATGCAGTAGCGGGTGCAGAGATAACACCAAAGAGTGCAGCGATTGCAAGCGTTCTTGTTACTTTTTTCATCTATTTCTCCAAAAA
>CAUYTX010000220.1:0-2791 GCA_963575665.1 Gammaproteobacteria bacterium
CTCACCGTGTAGTAGTTACTGATTTTGATAAAAATATTCTCCAGGTAACTGCTTCGTTTACGAAAATGATTGGCTATCTTAAAGAAGAGGTTATCGGGGAAAACATCAGTTTACTGAGATCAGCTCGACATGATGCTCTTTTTTACCAAATCATAGATGATTCGCTCGCGCAAATCGGAACTTGGCAAGGGGAAATCTGGAGTCGTGGAAAAGATGGTGGTGTCTTTTCGGAATGGCTTTCTGTGCACGTGATCTTAGATTCTAGGAACCATGTTAAAAATTATGTCTGGGTCTTTTCAGATAGTAATGCACCCCGAGAGTTGCAGAAAAAAATTCTAGAACTTTCCTTTTATGATTCTTTAACTAGGTTACCCAATCGACGGCTTTTATTAGATCGACTGGAACAGGCACGTGCAAGCAGTGCACGCACTGGACAATTCGGTGCACTGTTACTCTTAGATTTAGATCATTTTCAGAAACTGAATGATACTCAGGGTCACGATGCAGGTGATCAACTATTGGTCGAGGTCGCTCGGCGACTGAGAATCAATTTGAGGAGGAATGATACTGCGGCTCATCTGGGAGGAGACGAATTTATGGTACTCTTAGAAGATTTGAGCACTGAAGAAATGTTTGCAGCCTCTACTTCTGAAACTATTGCTGAGAAATTACGTGCCACTTTGGCAAAAACTTGGGTATTTCGAGAAGTGAGCTATTATCCAACGGCTAGTATTGGGGTAACACTGTTTGCCAATCACCGAGAAGAAACAGAAATTTTACTTACACAAACAGATCTTGCCCTTAAGCAAGCCAAAGCAGCTGGAAGAAATACGATTCGGTTTTTTAGCCAAGTTTTACAATCTACCATCAATACTTGTGTAAAGATGGAATTGGAAATGCGATTAGCCCTAGAGAAAGGGGAGTTTCTTCTCTTTTATCAACCTCAGGTGGACAATACTCGGAGAATTACTGGGGCAGAAGCGTTGATTCGGTGGCAGCCTCCTGGAACCAAGATGGTATCTCCGGCGGTTTTCATTCCCGTAGCGGAACAAACTGGACTCATTGTTCCCATTGGTTACTGGGTATTGGAAACCGCTTGCCAGCAATTAGTAGAGTGGTCAAAAGATCCAGAAGCTCGCCACCTAAAACTGGCCGTAAACATCAGTGCTTGCCAATTTCGGCAACGAGATTTTGTGGCTCAAGTACAAAAGATTTTGGAGAAGAGTAGGGCACCTGCAAATCACCTAAAACTGGAATTAACAGAAAGTGTGGTGGTGGACGATATTGAACAAATCATCGGTAGTATGAAATTACTGCAAGAGTTGGGAATTGAATTTAGCCTAGATGATTTCGGGACGGGCTATTCTTCCTTGACTTATCTTAAGCGATTGCCCTTTGAGCAAGTGAAAATAGATCAAGGATTTATTCGAGGCATTCCTACGGATATTGATAATTGTGCTATTGCACGCGCCGTCTTGGCCTTGGGTAAAAGTTTGCACCTAAACGTCATTGCAGAGGGTGTGGAAACTGAAGAACAAAGAGAATATCTTTCTCAGAAGGATTGTGACGGGTATCAGGGTTATTTATTTGGGAAACCTGGGCCAGCGGATGTGATTACTGCACTGGTACGGGGTTCTCCTAAATAGTAGTTGGTAGAATATCCATTTTCAAATGGATCCACGGAGAATACCATGGACATTCAAGAGTACATGCAACAAATCGGAAAGAACGCTAAGGCAAGTGCTACCGTATTAGCGCGTGCGCCAACCGCCACTAAAAATCGTGCTTTACTTGCAACAGCGGCAATACTGGAACAGTCTCAAACAGAATTATTAGCTGCCAATTCCAAAGATTTAGAAGAGGGGCAGCAAGAAGGTCTGGATTCCGCCATGCTTGATCGATTGGCACTCAATCCTGATCGCATTTCCCTTATGTGTGAAGGATTGAAGCAAATTGCTACTTTGCCGGATCCTATCGGACAAATTACAGATCTGGCGTATCGACCTTCTGGCATTCAAGTAGGGAGAATGCGCGTTCCATTGGGAGTCATCGGAATTATTTACGAATCCAGACCTAACGTCACTGCAGACGCCGCTGGATTGTGCTTAAAATCAGGAAACGCCAGTATTTTACGTGGTGGTTCTGAATCCCTCCATTCTAACCAAGCCATTGCCACTTGCATTCAAAAGGGATTGGCAGTAGCAAATTTGCCAATGACAGCTGTGCAAATTGTCGAAACCACTGCTCGAACGGCAGTGGGAGAACTTCTTCGCATGTCACAATACGTAGACGTGCTGATCCCAAGAGGAGGAAAATCGCTCGTTGAACGAGTGAGCAAAGAGGCAAAAATGCCAGTCATTAAACATTTGCACGGCATTTGCCATCTTTATATCGATGAATCTGCGAATCTCGAAAAAGCGATTCGGGTAGCTCTAAACGCAAAAACACAGCGTTATGGCGCGTGTAATACTTTAGAAACCTTACTCGTTGCTGAAAACATTGCACCCAAGGTATTGCCTGATTTGGCGCGCATGTATTTGGAAAAAGGGGTAGAACTGCGCGGGTGTCCCATGACTCGCGCTTTACTCACCGATTTTCCAATCGTGGAAGCTACTCCGGAAGACTGGGATACAGAATATTTGGCCCCTATTCTCTCGATTCGTCTAGTAACGGATCTTGACGCGGCCATGGAACACATTTCAACCCACGAATCGCACGTTTGAGTCGAATCATGGATCGCCCCATGAAGCTCTCGATTAGATCCGTACGTGCGACTTTCACCGCATACGGC
>CAUYTX010000221.1:0-20946 GCA_963575665.1 Gammaproteobacteria bacterium
AAGCTCCTGCAAAAGGTTTAATCCCTCTCGACCGTTGTTTGCCATGACTGAAGCAATGCCCACTTGTTCTAGGGTACGTTGGATCTGGTGCCTAGCCACAGAGGAATCGTCTACCACAAGAATTTTATTGGTAACTTTGTGCAAACTCGCACCCTCTTCCACTAGTGCACGTGAAATCTCTTCAATGGGCTTAGTGATTTCAGCCAACACCTTTTCTACGTCAATAATCTCCACTAGTTCTTTGTCAACTTCAGTAACTGCGGTGAGATAGGAAAGTTTTCCAGAACCACGTGGCGGCGGATGAATCTGTGCCCAATCCATGTTTACAATGCGATCTACGCTACTTACTAAGAAACCTTGAGTAATACGATTGTACTCCGTGATAATAATGTAGCACGTGTGCAAGTCTTTGAGGGGAGGTTTTGCAACCGCTACTGCTAGATCCACTACGGAAACTGTGCGCCCACGAATATTGGCAATTCCACGAACGACCGGTCGTGCCCCGGGAAGACGTGTTAGCACCGGACAACTAATCACCTCTCGAACTTTGAAGACATTAATCCCAAACCGTTGCCTGCTCCCAAGCCGAAATAACAAAAGCTCTAAGCGGTTGTACCCCACGAGTTGGGTGCGTTGATCCACCCCATCTAGCACGCTGGCCACGGTCATTCCCCAAAAAATGAAACTTACTGTCTAAACGATCTTCTCTCGGAACACAAAAAACACCGCACCCACTAGACACAACCCCGCCCAAACGTAATCGAGTTTTAGGGGTTCCCTGAGGTATAGCACCGAAAATGGCACAAACACACTCAATGCAACCACTTCTTGAATAATTTTCAATTGTCCAACAGACAAGGAAGTATACCCGATCCGATTGGCTGGAACCTGAAGCAAATACTCAAAAAGGGCAATCCCCCAGCTGAAAAAAGCCGCCACGATCCAAGGTCGATCCCCTAGTTCTTTTAGATGAGCGTACCAAGCAAAGGTCATAAAGACATTGCTACACACTAACAGACCAACCGCTATTGCAATGGGAGACATGCAGTAACCTGATTAATCGTACTCTTCCTCTCCTGCAGGTCGTTCCCCTGGAGGGCGTCGGCTCGATTTTCCAAAAGAGCTAGGCCATTCGCCGAAAGGAAATGGCTTGTCTTCCGCGGCAAAGGTGAGGTAGCGTAATACTGCAGATGTGTAGTCAGTCAATACTTTTCCTAGCCACACCAACTGTCGATTGCGCCGGCCCGTGAATATCAGATAAATCATTTGGGCTAACATCACTGCAGGCAACAAGGTATCCGCAATGGCCGTGAACAGGACGATAAAAAGCAACATGTAAGCTGCACGCCGAGTCACATAAGGGTCACTGATTTGTTTTTTGATGTTTTCTGTGAACATTAAAGGGACATGTGAGAAAAACAGGAGTCTCTATTATTCCTGAAATTTTGGCAACACGCACGATCCAAAGTGGAGGGTTGCTACCCAAGTCGACGTCGATATCTGTGTGGAATCAAAACGGTGTCACATGGTGGTTCCGAATCATTTAGTTTTGGATAGTCCAATGTGTAGTGTAGACCACGACTCTCGCAACGACTTCTCGCACTCCGAATAATTAAATCTGCGAGCAACACCAAATTTCGCAACTCTAAGAGATCCACCGTAACTCGAAAGTTGCGGTAGTACTGGGTAATCTCTTGCGTAAGGAGATCAACTCGGTTTTGCGCTCTCTGGAGACGTTTATCCGTCCGAACGATGCCTACATAATCCCACATAAATCGGCGAACTTCATCCCAATTATGGGATACCACCACTTGTTCGTCAGAATCAGTAGATCGGCTCTCATCCCAAGGTGGCAGAGGCCCTGGATCTGGTGCTTTAGAAAAATTTTCTATTATGTCATTCGCAGCAGACCGCCCGAATACTAAGCATTCTAACAGGGAATTGCTGGCCATGCGGTTAGCACCATGCAACCCAGTATAGGTCGTTTCGCCAACTGCATACAATCCTTCTACATCAGTCCGCCCACGAAGATCCGTCACGATTCCTCCATTGATGTAGTGCGCCGCTGGCACCACTGGAAGTGGGTCACGTGTCATGTCAAAACCATACTCTAAACAACGGGAATAAATATTGGGAAAGTGCTGCAGGACAAATTCAGAACCTTTGTGGCTAATGTCTAGGTATACGCAATCTGCTCCTAACCTTTTCATTTCGTGATCAATGGCGCGGGCAACAATGTCCCTCGGAGCCAATTCCCCGCGAGGATCGAATTGTTGCATGAAGGGTGTCCCGTCAGGTAACAGGAGGCGACCCCCTTCTCCACGAACTGCTTCACTAATTAAAAAAGATTTTGCGCGAGGATGATAAAGGCAGGTTGGGTGAAATTGAATAAATTCTAGGTTGGCTACTCGGCATCCTGCGCGCCAACCAAGAGCAATGCCATCTCCCGTGGCCACATCTGGGTTACTGGTATAAAGGTAAACCTTCCCCGCGCCACCAGTAGCCAAGACCACAAAACGCGCACCCAGTGCTTTAACTTGTCCGCTTTCCTGCTCTAATAGGTAAGCACCCAAACACCGACCAGTAGAACGACGAAGCCAAGAACCAGTAATTAGTTCCACTGCCATGTGGTTCGGGTATAGCGTGATATTAGGATGTTGCGAAGCGCGATCGAGCAGTGTAGAGATTACTGCTCGGCCAGTGGCATCTGCAGCGTGCACCACACGACGCTGGCTGTGCCCACCTTCCCGGGTGAGATGAAAATCTTCTCGACCATCTGCAGACCGCTCACGGGTAAACGGCACGCCGTTAGCTACTAGCCAATCAATGGCGGAAGCGGCTCCTTGCGCTGCAAACTGTACAACTTCGGGTTTGCACAACCCAGCTCCTGCAATCAAGGTATCCTGAACATGAAGGTCGATAGAGTCTTGTTCGTCTAATACCGCAGCAATACCACCTTGCGCGTGGAGACTAGCACCCTCTTCTAGGTCGCGTTTTGAAACAATGGCCACCTGTAAGCGATCCGCGAGATGCAAAGCAACAGTCAGACCTGCCAAACCCCCGCCAAGAATGAGCACATCAGTGTCTTTCAATTTCGGGATTCCAACAAGTTATCTAACAAGGCTGACATACGACGAGCTTCTTTGTACATGGATATTAAGATTACATTTTGTTCCCCAGAGAAAGCTCCGTTCTCCCCAAGCGATTCTGCCAGTTCTAGCAAAGAGCTTACAGGAGCACGAAGATCTTGCGAAATACCGGTAAGTATTTTCCTCCGAGAACGCTCAGATTCTATTTGAACTTCCGTAGTTTGGGCAATCCGTACGTAGTGTAGCCGTTCGATAGCGATGGCAATAAGCCGAGCAAAAGTATCGAGGAGGCGTATCTGTTCTGGAACCATTAAAGATACCTTATCACTTGATTTTTTGCTTAACTTTGGAAGCAACTCTATAGCCAAGACCCCACGTGTTTTCACCGGTGCTTTGAGCGGTAAGTACAAGAGTGCGCTACCGGGTAGAGTGTCTGTTCCTGCTCCGGCATCTTCGTCGTTTCTAAAAGCCCACTGAACCACTCCCATGTCTACATCAGGCATCCCCGCAGCCCCCGCGATGGGAGGTTGTAGACAATCCTCGTCGTCTGTCAGAATCAAAGCAGAACGCCCTTTGAACTGGACTAAAATAAATTTGGCACAAATCTCCATGATCTGACTAGGGGTAATGGCTGCTGAAAGGTCTCGTGACATCTCATAAAGAGCACGCATCCGGTCTTCTCGAGAAGTCGCCACTTGGACCTGGTACCTAAAACGATCTGTTAGTTGACCCGTTATGAGGCCTATTGCGAGTATGATTCCAAAAGTCAGAAGATGTTGAAGATTTTGCATCTCGAAAAAAAAGATATCGTGGGGATGATGTAAATTAAAAATAGCCATGCTTAAAAACGAGACCAGGAGTGCTGGACCTTGACCATAGCGTGCAGCTGTGATCACTACTGTAAGTAAGAGCAATAGGACGATGTTAATTATTTCGAACAAACCAGGTAGAGATAAAGTTAATAGAGTGGTGATTCCGAAAAGAAGTACCGCTTGGGCATACTTAGGCCATAAGGCTAGGAGACCACCTTCCCCATTCGTAAATCTTCTCGTTGACTCCGGTTTTATTACTTGGGTATAAGCTGCCTGGATAATGTCTAAGTCAGAAGCAATATCTTTGATCTGTTCTGCAAAAGATTGTTGACAAGCAAAAGGTTTGAGATAGAAAGGCTTACGCGGGCCTTGTCCGATAATCACGCGCGAAAGGTTATATTTTCTAGCGTACTTTACCGTTTCTTCGGCTGCATCCTCTCCAATGAGAGAAGTCGTGATAGCACCCATGTCTTGGGCTAACTTGAGAGCACTCAAAATACGGTGCCGGGCCGAGTCTGGTAATCGTTGTAATTCTGGAGTTTCAACATAAATAACATGCCAAGGCACTTTGACATGAACCTCAGTGTGTGACTCTACGCGAGCGGCTCTTTTGGCATATCCTGCAATACGTGCCGAAGCTCGGACGATCCGATCAGCTTCGTGCGGAGACAAACATGCTAACAGGGATTCCCTTGTTTGCCAGACTGCGGGTACCGCACAGTTTTGCCGATACTCTATCATTTGCTCATCTACACTGTCCGCAGTGCAACGTAGTGCTAACTCCCGCAAAGCGATGAGGTTTCCTTTTCGAAAGAAGTTTTTCGCTGCTCGTTCAGCTTGTGGTGCATAATAAACTTTTCCTTGTTCTAAGCGTTGTAACAATTCTTCCGGTGGCAGGTCTACTAGGAAAACTTCGTCAGCTGATTTGAAAAATTGATCCGGAATGGTTTCAAAAACTCGGATCCCAGTAATGCCACTGACAGCATCATTGAGAGTTTCGAGGTGTTGGACATTAACTGTTGTATAGACATTGATACCTGCTTCTAATAGCTCTTCGACATCTTGCCAACGTTTTGGATGACGTGATCCATTCACATTGGAGTGTGCTAATTCATCGACTAGGATAATATCCGGCATTCGATCTATAGCAGAACCTAAGTCAAACTCTTGGAACACTTGACCACGGTAAGGAATTTCTTTCAAAGGAAGACGCTCAATGCCTATGAGCATTTCTTCGGTTTCTTCTCGACCGTGAGTTTCCACAATCCCAATGACTACATCTTTTTTTTGCTTAGATAATTTTTGAGCCGCTGCGAGCATGGCGTACGTTTTTCCAACACCCGCAGAAGCACCAAAGAAGATTTTTAGCTTGCCACGTGCTGCGTTTGCTTCTTCTTCGGATAATTTAAGAAGCAGTTCGTCTGGGTCAATCGAGGAGTCGTTCAATGCAAAAATCCAGATCAGTTTTCAAAATAGGCTAGTGCAAAGCATCTAGTGCCAAATTAAGACTCAAAACATGAACACGTGGCGAACCCAACAAATTCAAGAGATCATCTTCTGTGTTTTGTTGAATTAGTCTCTGCACCATGTTCTGAGACAAATTTCGAGTGCGAGCAATTCGATTAACCTGATACATAGCAGCAGCGGGAGAAATATGTGGATCCAAGCCACTGCCAGAAGCAGTTACTAAGTCAACAGGAATAGGCAAGTAATTCTCTGGATCCGCAGCATGTAGGGCATTTACTCGAGACTGTACCGCTGTGACAAGGGCAGGGTTCAACGGGCCCTGATTAGAAGCCCCAGAGGCCATTCCATTGTAGGGAATGGTTGCAGTAGCAGAAGGTCGTCCCCAAAAATAGCCCTGAGTCGAAAACGACTGTCCAAGAATGGCAGAACCTACGGGCGCGCCATTTCGTAGCACTAAACTGCCGTTGGCAAGCGCAGGGAAAAAGGTTTGTGCGAGCCCAGTGACCGCCAATGGGTATGCAAGACCCATAATCAGGGACAACGCTAAAAATAAGGACAACGCAGGCCGAATGAGTATTTTTAACTCGTGCATGGTAGGTTCTCTAGTTATCCAAACCTAAAGTGATTAGACAAAGATCAATTACCTTGATGCCCACAAAAGGAGTAATTATTCCTCCGAGGCCATAAATTGCCAAATTCTTCCTTAAGAGTGCCGAAGCACCCAATGCTTGGTATCGCACTCCCTTTAAGGCCAACGGAATCAAAAATAAAATAATAAGTGCATTAAAAATTACGGCAGAGAGGATCGCCGAAGCAGGACTTCCTAGTCTCATGACGTTTAGGACACTGAGCGCAGGATAAGTACCGATAAAGACTGCCGGGAGGATTGCAGCATACTTCGCGACATCGTTTGCAATGCTAAAAGTAGTCAATGCTCCTCTAGTCATTAACATCTGTTTTCCAGTTTCGACTATTTCAATTAGTTTCGTAGGATTCGAATCCATGTCGACCATGTTGCCTGCTTCTCGAGCGGCTTGGGTTCCACTGCTCATAGCAACAGCTACGTCGGCCTGAGCCAACGCAGGGGCATCGTTACTCCCATCTCCTGTCATAGCTACGAGGTGGCCTTCGGCTTGATATTGGCGAATCAAAGCTAATTTCCCTGCAGGAGTGGCTTCTGCCAGAAAATCATCTACTCCTGCCTCGGCGGCAATGGCGGCTGCGGTGAGTCGGTTATCTCCGGTAATCATAATGGTGCGAATACCCATCTTTCTCAACTCAGCAAATCGTTCCTTGATTCCACCCTTGACGATGTCCTTTAGCTCGATCACCCCCAAAACGCGATTGCTTTCTGCTACGACGAGGGGCGTGCCTCCGTGCCGTGCGACCTCTTCGACATTTTTCGACACCGCTTCTGGCAAAGAAATTCCTTGGTCACCTAAGTATTTTTGGATGGCGGTGACAGCTCCTTTTCGAATTTTTCGATCCGACAAATCTACGCCGCTCATCTTAGTTTGAGCCGTAAATGGAACAAACCGTGCACCCAAAGACCGTAAATCCCGTTCACGCAGATTGAATTGTTTTTTAGCCAGAACAACAATGCTTCGGCCTTCCGGAGTTTCATCCGCTAAAGAGGACATTTGTGCAGCATCTGCTAGCTCTGAAGCATCGACCCCTGGCGCAGGGAAAAAAGTGCTGGCTTGTCGATTTCCCAACGTGATGGTACCAGTCTTATCGAGTAGGAGTACGTCGACATCCCCAGCGGCCTCGACTGCGCGACCTGAAGTCGCAAGGACATTGGCTTGCATCATTCGACTCATACCTGCCACGCCAATGGCCGAAAGGAGTCCAGCAATCGTGGTGGGGATCAAACAAACCAAAAGTGCAACCAACACGGGAATAGTAACAGGAGTACCTGATTTGGCGACCTCCACGCTAAATCGAGAATAAGGCAACAAAGTAATGGTCACTACCAAAAACAAAATAGTGAGTGCTACTAAAAAAATACCCAGTGCAATTTCATTTGGGGTCTTCTTACGTTTAGCGGACTCTACCATGGCAATCATTCTATCTACAAAGGTGTCACCCGGATCGACTGTGACTTTCACTACCAACCAATCTGACAACACTCGAGTACCACCAGTGACCGCGGAAAAATCACCACCACCTTCTCGAATGACGGGAGCCGACTCACCCGTGATGGCCGATTCGTCTACTGAAGCAATGCCCTCGACCACTTCACCATCTGCTGGAATGACATCGTTTGTTTCGATGAGTACGTAATCATCTTTTTTTAATTCTGTAGCTAATATCTTTTTCTGTTTTGCTTTTGGATCAGGAGAAGAAAGGCGTTTAGCCCAAGTCTCTTTTTTAAGACCGCGTAACGCGGCGGCCTGTGCTTTTCCTCGTCCTTCTGCTAAAGATTCCGCAAAATTAGAAAAAAGTACCGTGAACCACAACCAAAAGGAAAGAGACAGGGTAAAGTTAGAAGAAGTATCCGCTGGATCAAAAAGGGAATGCAGCCATAAAACGGTTGTCAAGAGACTACCCACATAGACGACGAACATGACTGGGTTACGCCACTGAACTGTTGGAGAGAGCTTAAAAATAGCCTCTGACAACGCAGGTCGGACCAGCTTCGGATCAAATAAGGCAGATTTCTTTTGACTCATGTTTTTAACCTACCGAGAAAACAGGGCGAGGTGCTCGACCACTGGGCCAAGTGCCAAAGCTGGAAGATAACTCAATGCACCAACAAGAATGATGATCCCAATGAGTAACATAACAAATAACAGACCATGGGTAGGTAATGTACCCGCGCTGGTTGGAACACGTTTTTTCTCTGCCAAAGAACCTGCCATGGCTAATACTGGAACCATGAGAGCAAACCGTCCCAATAGCATGACCATCGCAGTCAAAAAATTATAAAACGGGGTGTCTGCAGAAAGCCCAGAAAAGGCACTTCCATTGTTGTTCGCGGTAGACACGAAGGCATAGAGCACTTCAGAAAATCCGTGGGCTCCTGGGTTCCCAATTCTTGAAACTCCCTCCGGAAGAACCAACGCAAGGGCAGTGCCGAGCAGTGCTAAAATAGGTGGAATCAAAATCACAAAAGAAATCATTTTCATTTCAAAAGCTTCAATTTTTTTACCCAGATATTCTGGGGTTCGGCCAATCATGAGACCTGAAACAAAAACGGTGAGAATAGAAAAGATCAATATGCCATAAAGACCGGAACCTGCCCCACCAAAGATAACTTCACCCAACATCATGTTCCAGAGCAAAACAAAACCTCCCATTGGTAAAAATGAATCATGAGAAGCGTTGGTCGCACCACACGAGGTGAGGGTAGTGATCGTTGCAAACAATCCAGAATCTGATGCCCCAAATCGGACTTCCTTTCCTTCTAAGTTTCCTGCAGAAGAATCAATTCCAAGCTGAGCTAACAACGGATTGCCTTGTTGTTCAAAATACATCGCAGCAAGAGCGACGATAATAAACACCAAGACCATGGCAGATAATAACGCCAGTCCTTGTCGATAATCTCCTACCATGCGCCCAAAAGTAAAACAGAGAGCAGCAGGAATCAGAAATATAGCAAGCATCTGCGTAAAATTAGAAAGTGGTGTTGGGTTTTCGAAGGGATGTGCCGAATTAGCATTGAAAAATCCTCCCCCATTGGTGCCTAATAATTTAATGGCTTCCTGAGAAGCCACTGGCCCCATGGGTAATACTTGCTCCTGCCCTTCCAAAGAAGTAACAGTCTGATAAGAATCGAAATTTTGAAGAACCCCTTGGCTCACTAAAAATGAAGAATAAGCTAGGGAAAGTGGGAGCAATATGTATAGGCTAATTCTCGTGAGATCTACCCAAGGATTTCCAATATGTTGTGCTGTGCGTCTAGCAAATCCACGAATCAAGGCAATAGCTACAGAGATTCCAGTAGCCGCTGAGAGAAAATTTTGGACACCAAGACCCAAGGTTTGCGTGAGATAACTCATCGTGGATTCACCAGCATACGATTGCCAATTAGTATTGGAGACAAAACTCACAGCCGTATTCAATGCAGAATCCGCAGAGACATTTGGAAAATTTTGCGGATTCAGTGGAAGCCAAGATTGGGTTCTCTGAAGAAGGTACACTGCTAAAAAACCGAACAAATTAAAAAGGAGTAATGAAAATAGATAAGAACGCCACTTCATTTCCTCCTGTGGACGGACACCACATAGACGATAAAAAGAGAATTCAATACTCCTACTAAATTGAGAAGCTAAAATCAGTTTCCCCTCAATGACCGTTGCTATGTACTCCCCAAGTGGTTTGGCTATTAATAATAACACTATCAAATAGAATACGAGTAAAAAAATGGAATGATCAGTCATGCAGAAGCTCCAAAAAACTCAAGGAAGAGAACTCAAATACTGTTTTAATGCCTTTACGATGTGTTCATCAAACTTTTTTCCAACCCCTGCATCTAAAATTTTAAGGGCTTCTTCATAAGACATGCCCTTTCGATAATGACGGTCTGCAGTAAGGGCTTCAAATACATCCGCTACGGACAAAATTTTGGCCATGAATGGGATCGCAATCTCCTCAAGACCATCAGGATAACCACTACCATCTAAGCATTCATGGTGAGAAGCGGCAATCAAAGGCACATTTGCATACTGCCTCGCGAAATGAATCTTATTCAAAATGTCGAAGGTCATATTTGCGTGTGTTTTAATATGAGCATATTCCGTTGAATCTAAGGCAGCAGGTTTTTTAAGAACACTATCATTGATTCCAATTTTTCCATAGTCATGTAAAAGTGCGGCGACTTGCAAAACTCGTTGTTCTATTTCAGGATAATCAAATACTTGTGAAATGCCTAAGGCAATGTCTGCCACCCGACGAGAGTGCCCGGCAGTGAGAGAATCTTTGGCATCGATAGACGCTGCTAGAGTTTCTAAAAAACTGTGAAACTGACAATCATATTCTTCGAGAAGGCTGGCATTTTCAATGACAATCGCAATGACGCCAGCAATGCTTTCCAATGTGCTGAGATCATCTTGGCTAAAATTTCCATCTTTTTTGTTAATGGCTTGCACAACGCCGATAGTTTCTCTTCTCAAATTGACCAAGGGCACACATAAAATATTTCTAGTTTTATAGCCTGTACGTTTATCAAAAGATTGATCAAACCTTTCATCTTGGTAAACATCTGGAATCAAGAGAGATTTTTGAGTAACCGCTGCCTGTCCTGCAATTCCAAGTCGGAGCCGAAGACTAAAACCTTGTTCCATTTCTTCTGCATACACAGAAGACAGTAAACCTTCTTTTTCATTCAAAACAAATACGGCACCTCGTTTGTATTCAATTTTCGTGTGCAAAGAGTCGATAATTTTCTTTGCTGTTTCCGGAGTGATTTCTCCGGTAGTAATTTGTTCTGCTAAATTTTTTGATTCTGCTTCGACTACTTTTGCATCCGTTTCTGTGAATCGTCCAATCGCACGATTTAGCAATTCTATTCCTCCTAAGAGACGTCCTTCTTTTGACTGAACAGGAGTTGCTATTACGCTCTCTGTTTTGAATTTAGAAGCACCATCGATCTCAAGATTAAAATAAGGGTGCGAATAGGCATTGCTAATGTTGATTGTCCTGCGCATCAACACTGCACTGCCAATGATTCCCATTTTCAACGGAACCACAATGGCATTTGCTGTAGGTACACCTTCTGCAAAACAGGCGCGCAACTGCATTACTTTCCAGTCAAATAAAAACAAAGAACTGCGATCTGCATCCAAAAGACCCGCAACTTCGTGCATTACCTTTTTGGAGAGTTGATCGACGTTTCGTTCACCACTTAATCGTCGTTGAATGCCTAATAATTGTTCAAATCGATCCAAATCAGATTCGGGCATGAGATCTCCCGTCAGGTACGTCCGTAACACCAAGTCCAGCGGGCAA
This sequence comes from Gammaproteobacteria bacterium, assembly GCA_963575665.1. Lineage (GTDB taxonomy): Bacteria > Pseudomonadota > Gammaproteobacteria > CAIRSR01 > CAIRSR01 > CAUYTX01. The sequence continues at coordinate 11,318 of CAUYTX010000221.1, forward strand.
GTCGATTAGCGATTTCCGAAGGTACTTGGCTCCAGTGAAAACGCCATTTCCAGTTGCCAATGCAAGTTCCAGGAAGGTTCATGCGGTGTTCTGAGCCTAATCCGAGCGCGTCCTGCATGGGCAAAATAGCTAATTTTGCAGGAGAAGCCAAGCAACATCGTACCAATGGCCAAGGCATAGGTTCACTAGGATGCCCAAGATACTCAAGTATTTGCTGCTTCGTATCCCAAGAAAGGGAATGAAACCAACCTAACGTTGTGTCGTTGTCGTGGGTACCTGTGTACACCACGTTGTTAGGGTCGTGGGCGTGGAGCAGGTGTCGATTTTGAGCATCCCCATCAAATCCGAATTGTAGAACATGCATTCCCGGTAATTGATATTTCTTTCGCAGCGCATCTACGGCCTCGGTGATTACACCAAGATCTTCGGCTACCCAAGAAGCAGAAGATCCTATCTGCAAAGCCTTGAGCAATCGATCCCCTGGGGTTGGTACCCAATGTCCAGCGATTGGCAACGGTTCCAAAGCGGGAATTTCCCAGTGAGACTCTAAGCCTCTAAAATGATCAATGCGTATTAAGTCAAAAAGTTCAGATTGGGTACGTGCTCTTGCTACCCAAAGAGCAATGACTTCCTTTTCGTGATGCGCCCAATCGTATAAAGGGTTCCCCCACCGTTGCCCAATCTCGGAAAAATAATCAGGCGGAACCCCAGACACTACTGTTGGTTGTCCCCATTCGTTCAGTTGAAAACATTCTTGGTGTGCCCAAACGTCTGCGCTGTCATGAGCTACGAAGATGGCCATGTCGCCGAACATTCGTATGCCTTGGGAATTCGCATATTTTCGTAGACTATTCCACTGATGAAAAAACAAAAACTGTTCGAAACACACCTGCGCTCGCTCGGCCTTGAGCTGTTCTTTGACTGTTTTTAACGCAGCGGGAAGACGTCTACGGAGCGGTATTGGCCAATCGTACCACGGGAGCCCATCTTGGTTGTCCCGAATGACTTGATATAAAGAATAATCTTCTAACCAATGCCGAGAAGAATCCAAAAAAGTTTCAAAACCTGTGAGGTCCTCAGGGGAGGCTTGTTGTAAAAATTTCTTGTGGGCTATTTTGAGAGATTCCCGACGGGATCGCCCAAGAGCCTCTATCCAACCTTCGTCTTTCAGCTTTTCTTGGCTGATGAGGCGTGGGTTGCCAGCATGCGCCGAAACACAATTATAGGGAGAAAGATCTGCATGGGTAGGACCGAGTGGAAGGGTTTGCCACACCCTAAACCCACAATCCCTTAGGAAGTGAACAAAATGGTACGCATGGGGACCAAGATCCCCGTGGTCAGAAGGCCCGGGTAAGGCCGTTGGATGAAGCAGGATGCCTGCTGCTCTTCCCGTTTGCCTCGGGCCTTCGTGCATAATTTACTCCTAAGATTCTTGTCCTGGACGCATGACACCACCCGCTTGTGGATTCCCACTGCCCCTAGTAAAGCTCTCGGATAAATACGCTGGGGGCTCTTCACCCAGCATTCGGTAAAGACCAGTTAACTGACGACGAAAAAGCCTTTCAAACGTACTCACTGCTTCTGCAGGATTATAATCTCCAAACCACCAGAACCAATCCGAGCCTTCACACACTCCGAGTTGCCTTTCAATTTCTTTGAGCTGCTCGCCTCTCAAACGTCCGGAAGCGCGTACTACATCAAAACGATGTTTAGCTTCGACGAGCATGTCCCAACCCCGATTCTTGTCGGGATGGCCTATCCAAGTAGAAAAAGTACCATACACCCAACTGCCCGCAACCACGCCTGCCAAAGTATCTGTTACAGGGGTTTGGCCGAGACAGTCTGCGTAGGTAGTTAGACGCAAACGCGGATGGTCGGAAAGTCTTCGATAAAGGGCAGACAAAAAATAGTAACCATTTTCTGGATAAGATTCCCAGGCATTTTCACCGTCTAAAATAATGGAGACTACCGGATTGTGATCACCACTATGATCTACGGTGTTGGCAATACTTTCCAAATGATGCACAAGGTCTCCGACAGCGTCATCTGCGTGCCAAGTCGAGTACGCAAAACCAATCCGGTCAGCAAGTCGATCATCTCGGAAAAAACAGGTGAGCGGACTCTCTTGGAAACGATAACCATGGTGGAGCCAGTTGCCACGTTGGCCTATCGAATAACGCTGCAGACTGTTTTGAAGGACAGATTCTCCCGTGGCGCACCACTGGAATCCGTGTTTACTGAGGAGTGCTAGAGTCGCATTGCTCACGCCACCTTCTGCAGGCCAGCACCCAATCGGACGACGGCCCAAAAATCGTTCAAAAACTGCTAAACCTTCCTCTAGGTGCCAACGAGCGCGTTCTTCTCCGCCAGGATAGGCAGAAGGGCTTAGCAAGATCTCGGGCAACGCCTCTCTAGCGACATTGGTATCTAACAAAAGAGGAATTAGTGGATGGCCCCATGGGGTCATGGATAATTCGATTCGGCCTGCGTCCGCGAGTGTGCGATATCGTGGTAACAGTCCTTCCAATAAATCACTGATGAGAACCAATAGCTCGCGACGATCTTTACTGTTATAACGCGCGCCCTTTTGTTGCAATCTTTGCACACAAGCGGATTGCCGTCGGACTTTTTCTCCCACCCAGGCTAGGTGGTACCACATCAACAAATCAATCAAAAATTGATTTGCTAGATAGGCAACTCCATCTAGGCGTCGAAGCGCAAGACGCGCCATTTCAACCAATTCAGCATAGGGACGAAAACGACCAATAAGGCGGTGCTCATTGGCACGCATGCACGCGTAGACCAAATCACGACGGCCTTCTAAGTGGCTGGGTAGACCTGTTCCAGCCAAAGCAGCCAACAAGGGATCCCTGAGAGGCACCCCTTGATTCAAAAACTGTGAGACCTGGTTTCGGTAATCTTCAATTTGCTCAAGTAGCAGAGGAGTAAAGTTGATTATCGCTCGTGCACCCGGGGAATCTTCTAGGTGTGCCGCCATGTCTACGTAGTCTTTCATGGCGTGGAGGTAAGTCCAAGGGAGGACGTGGGCTCCATCGAGTGGATCACGGTAGTGTGGCTGGTGCATGTGCCAACACAGCACTACAGGCAAACGTGAAGACTCAGACACGGTGAAGCTCCTGTCCTAGCATTTCGGGTGTTACAAGCACTACGTTCTTTTCAGTCACATAAAACCGTTTTCTATCGGCTTCAAGATCCACACCAATCTTCATGCCCGTTGGGATAGAACAGCCTTCATCAATCACAGCTCGCCTGACCACGGCATGTCTGGCAATGTCCACATTTGGCAGCAGGACAGAATCCTCTACCGTGGCATACGAGTGAACTTTGACGTTCGAAAAGAGCAGGGAATGTCGAGTAGTAGAACCCGACATGATGCATCCGCCTGAGACCATCGAATCAACAGCCATGCCACGCCGACCATCGTCATCAAAAACGAATTTGGCAGGAGGAAGCTGGGCTTGGTACGTCCAGATTGGCCATTTCTCGTCGTAGAGGTTGAGCTCTGGATCTACTCCAATTAGCTCTAGGTTGGCTTCCCAAAAGGCATCCACGGTACCCACATCGCGCCAATAGGCTTGAACACCGCTCTGAGTGTCTCGGAAAGGATAGGCATAAACCCGATGTTTATTGATAACGTACGGGATGATGTCTTTCCCAAAATCATGGCTAGAACTTGAGGTATCGTGATCTCGGAGTAATTGATCGTATAAAAAATCTTTATTGAATACGTAAATGCCCATTGAGCCTAAACTGATGCCCGGACGTCCTGGAATGCACTCTGGGTTTTCTGGTTTCTCTGCAAATCGGACGACGTTCCCTTGATCGTCAACACTCATGATCCCGAGTCCTTTGGCCTGATCCGTGGGTAACTCAATGCAACCTACGGTCATGTCAGCACCATGTTTGACGTGGTCTGCGATCATTTCGCCGTAGTCCATCTTGTACACATGATCCCCTGCTAACACGAGTAGGAAATCAGGGTCATGGCGCCGGAGGATATCGAGATTTTGGTAGACCGCATCGGCTGTGCCTGCGTACCAAGAAGCACCAGTTCTTTGCTGAGCAGGCAAAAGTTCTACGAATTCACCAAACTCCGGGCGACCTGATCCCCATCCCTGTTGAATGTGTAGAATTAACGGATGTGCCATGTATTGTGTCAGGACGCCAATGCGCCGAATGCCTGAGTTCACACAGTTAGAGAGCGGAAAATCAATAATTCTAAACTTTCCTGCAAACGGTACGGCAGGTTTTGCGCGCCACTGTGTGAGTTGCATCAAACGTGAGCCTCGGCCCCCAGCTAAGATTAGGGCGAGCGTGTTTCGCGTGAGGCGACTCACAAATCTGGGTTTTGGGGTAGGATAAACCGTCACGAGGTGCACCTCATGCAAGGGTGACACTTAGAAGTTTATACTATACCATGGGTTTTTTGGTTTCGTCTGCTGGGCCATCCTTGAGATGTTATAGGGCTCGACTTCCCCGTCAAGTTCCGTTTTTTTCCGAAAAGCTATGCGGTGTTTTAGCTAGGGTGTCAAAACTTTCACTTGGCTTCCTGAATTTGTTAGGATAGGAGCGTAGTGTGTGGGGTGCCTTAGTTTTAGAAACAAAAAAATTTTTCTGCACGACACGGTATTTTCTCTAAAATCCTAAAATCTTTATGAATCATGAGGGGACTAGAATGAAAACTAGATATTTACAGTTTGTGGCTCAAGGACGTTCAATTCAGATTGGTTTGAACTTAAACCCAGAGCAACCTAACCATCGCTTTGTTTCTCAACATTTGGATGCCGGTTTTTTTTATGAACCTGACGTATCTCTGTTCTTAACAAAATCCGTACGAGCTGCTGACATTTGTGTAGATGTGGGAGCAAATCTTGGTTTTCATTCCATGCTCATGGCAGGTCTCGTAGGGCCCACCGGAAAAGTACTCTGTTTTGAACCAGATCAAAAAAATCTTAATGACTTACACGCTAATACTTTGACTAATTCCTACACGGATCGAGTTGAAGTCATACCAAAGGTAGTTAAGAACCGACAAGGCGAAACAGAATTTTACATCCACGATTTGGATTCTGGAGGGAATGCTCTTTGGGATCCGACAAAGTGGCCTGGAAACGGAAGTGCTAAAACGTCACAAAAAATAAAAATAGAAGCAACGACACTTGATAGAGAGGTACTCTGTCGCGACCTACGAGCTCCAATTCGTGTTCTTAAGATTGACACAGAAGGTGCAGAACACACTGTGCTTCAAGGCGCAGAGACGCTTTTAAAAGCTGGTTTGGTTGAATACATTGTTTGCGAATTGCATGAATTTGGTTTAAACCAAATGAGAAGCTCTCAAGACGAGTTGCGTAGTTATGTTCTACAGTTTGGATACGAAACTTTTGTGCTTGGCCATAAAGGAACATTACCGCGATTTTGTCCAACCGGTATTCGAATTCGAACTCCGGGAATCTCTAATCTACTATTTGCTAAAGCTAGTGCACTTGCCCAAATTTACACCGAAGCAGATTTTCAGATCAGGGATTACTAGCTAAAAAACACTTAAAAAAAGCACATACAGTTTTTAATGAATGGGATTAGGATTGTGCATCCATCGGTGCAAAAAAATTCAGAAGAACTACGTTATCTGTTGGCACTGCACCGAGCTCCTGGAATTGGCCCCATTACATTTAAGGATTTGATAGCGCGTTTTGGATCTGCGGAGTTAGTATTTCAAGCAGCACCTTCCCTTTATCCAGAAGGTCGTCTTACTACTTCCGTTTTGGCTTACCTAAAAAATCCTGATTGGAGTGCAGTAGAAAAAGATCTAACTTGGAGTGAGCACTCTAGCAATCATATCCTCACGCAAACAGATGAGTATTACCCACATTTGTTGTCTCAGATTCATGATCCACCACCACTTTTGTTTGTACGTGGTGATCCTGCAGTTCTGAAACAACCGCAGGTCGCGATTGTAGGCAGCCGAAACCCGAGTACCGTAGGATCCGAAACTACTCATGGTTTTGGGCGGGGCCTCGTGGCTGCTGGGCTAGTGGTGAGCAGTGGCATGGCATACGGAATTGATGCTGCCGCACATGAAGGTGCACTGACCGGCGGGGGGCAAACCATTGCTGTTGCAGGTACTGGGCTAGATCGGGTATATCCAGCACAGCATCGGGATTTAGCTCACCGGATTGCCGAGCGAGGCGCATTAGTATCCGAGTATCCAGTCGGAACTCCTCCCTTGTCTGCACACTTTCCTCGGAGGAACCGCATTCTCAGCGGCCTTTCCTTAGGAGTTTTAGTAGTTGAAGCAAGCCTGAAAAGTGGGAGTTTGATTACGGCACGTTTTGCAACGGAACATGGACGCGAAGTGTTTGCAATTCCTGGATCCATTCACGACCCTTTATCCAAAGGGTGTCACTTACTCCTCCGCGAAGGCGCGAAGTTAGTTGAGACTGTGCAAGATATCCTAGAAGAACTGCGGCACTGGTCCCCAAAAATAACAGCTTCTGTTTCTACTGCCAATAAAATTGTGACCAAAACGCCCGAAATGCCTGTTTTAGATGAAGAATACGAAAAACTTCTTCAACATATAGGACACGACCCTTTGCCGATTGATACGCTCGTGGATTACACGGGATTGACGTCTGCAAGCATTTCCTCCATGCTCCTGATATTGGAGCTTCAAGGATTGGTGGTCTCTCGGCCAGGAGGTCTATACACCCGCGCCTCGTCTCCAGTTTCCAGATGAGTTACTGTCTGTTACATTCAGTTGGTTAAGTTTATAGTTCTTATATGTGCACTCCTATGAAAGAGACCGTTTTAGACGTGCTCATGTATTTGTTTGACAATTACATGGACGTGGATTCCGATTTCAGTGTGGAAGAAGAATCTATTCGCAGAAAACTTTTAGACGCTGGGTTCTCAGAAACGAAAATTGGAAAAGCATTCTTGTGGTTAAAAGAATTGATTGAATCTCAAGAAGATTTTTCGATGATGACTGATAAAGCTTTAAGAATCTATACAGAAGAAGAACATTTGAATGTAGAGTGTCGAGGACTACTCCTCTTCTTGGAGCAGATTGGGGTATTGGATTCCAGCACACGGGAACGAGTAGTAGGCCGCGTCATGGCACTAGAGACAGAAGAAATTGATCGTGAGCAGCTCAAATGGGTCGTGCTCATGGTTTTGTTTAACCAACCTGGTCAAGAAGCAGCTTTTACTTGGATGGAAGAGTTAGTGTTTGGTGAAACACCTCCTGCTCTTCATTAAATTTTTGGATCAATAAAATGGCAAAACATCTTGTAATCGTAGAATCTCCAGCTAAAGCTAAAACTATTAAGAAGTATCTGGGAGCGGATTTCAAGGTAATGGCTTCTTACGGCCACGTTCGGGATTTACTTCCAAAAACTGGTGCCGTATTACCTGAAAAAAATTTTTTCATGAAATATGTATTGGTAACACGTAATCAAAAACACGTGGATGCTATTACAGAAGCCATGCGTGAATCCGATTCTTTGTATCTTGCTACTGACCCTGATCGTGAGGGAGAAGCAATTTCTTGGCACATTCAAGAAATTTTGCGTGAAAAGAATTTGTTACAAGGGAAATTAGTTCGTCGCGTAGTTTTTCACGAAATCACAGAGCATGCTATCGTCGATGCAGTTGCCCACTCTCGAGATCTTTCTATGGATCTTGTGAATTCGCAACAGGCACGCCGTGCTTTAGATTACCTAGTCGGATTTACCCTTTCTCCCCTACTTTGGAAAAAAATTCGAGGTAGACTCTCTGCGGGTCGTGTTCAAAGTCCAGCACTGCGTTTGATCGTAGAACGACAGGAAGAGATTGACCGATTCGTTTCAAAAGAATATTGGACTATTGAAGCTGATTGCGTCAAAAAACCTGCTCAATTCGTGGCAAAACTATCCCAATTAAAAGGGGAAAAATATACACAGTTTAGCATTGTAGAAAGTGAATCAGCCAACACTATCCGTGATGCTTTAACAGAGCAGGCAGCTGGCCAACTCCGCGTAATTAAAGTAGAAAAGAAACTGCGGAAAAAGAATCCAGCCGCTCCTTTTATTACTTCTACTCTTCAGCAAGAAGCGTCTAGGAAGTTAAACTTTAATACTAGTCGCACTATGGCCGTTGCTCAACAACTCTATGAAGGTATGGATGTAGGGGAGGGGGCAGTTGGTTTGATTACCTACATGCGTACAGACTCTACTAATCTTGCTGCGGAAGCAATCACAGAGCTGCGTACCTTTATTGCCGAACGTTATGGCCAAGAGGCACTTCCACCAAAACCTCGTGTTTATCGAACCAGCACCAAAAATGCCCAAGAAGCACATGAGGCTATTCGACCTACCGATGTCCGTCGCCTCCCAGAACAACTCCAAAATATCCTCAAGCCAGAGCAATGGAGCCTTTATAACCTTATTTGGAAGCGCACGGTGGCATGTCAAATGATTCATGCCACCCTGAATCTCGTCGGAGTTGACCTCGCTCCGGGGACCGGAGAAGAGGATTTATTTCGCGCTACGGGATCAACGGTAGTTGATCCTGGGTACCGGGTGGTCTACCAAGAAGGGGTAGATGATGTCACAGAAGAAAATAGCACAACATTGCCTCCCCTTAAGGTTGGTGAACGCATAGATTTGCTTGGCATTCGCGCTGAACAGCATTTTACTGAGCCACCACCGCGTTATTCAGAGGCAAGTCTAGTCAAATCACTAGAAGAATTAGGTATTGGGCGTCCTTCTACTTATGCGTCTATTATCTCTACTCTTCAGCAGCGAGGATATGTAGTGCTCGAAGAGAAACGATTTATCCCAACTGACGTTGGGAGGATAGTGAGTCGTTTTCTCACGGAACATTTTCAGCAATATGTAGATTATGGATTTACTGCAGCACTAGAAGACGAATTGGATGCCGTCTCTCGTGGAGAAAAAGACTGGATCCCAGTCATGAATGCTTTTTGGCAACCATTCTATGATTTGATTCGCGTTAAAGAAGTTAGCGTTCAGAGAAAAGATGTAACCCACGAAGCCTTAGATGAAGTATGTCCAAAATGCAGTAAACCTTTGTCAATTCGTTTAGGAAAAAGGGGAAGGTTTGTGGGATGTACTGCCTATCCTGAATGCGACTACGTGCGCAATTTGGGAGAGGACGCGATTTCAGAATCTGTCGTAGTAGAGGATCGACCTTGCCCAGAATGCAACTCGGCACTTCACATAAAACAAGGTCGTTATGGAAAGTTTTTCGGTTGTTCCCAGTATCCGAAATGTAAATTTATCGAACCACTAGAAAAACCCAGAGACACTGGAATACTTTGTCCAGAGTGCCATACCGGTACCTTTCTTCAGAAACTGTCTCGTTACAAAAAAGTATTTTTTTCATGCTCTAAGTATCCAAAATGTAAATCTGCGGTTTGGAATGAGCCATTACCAGAACCGTGCCCGAAGTGTGGTTTTCCTGTCCTTACCCTAAAGACCACTAAACGTCGCGGAACCGAAAAAGTTTGCCCACGCAAAGAGTGCGGGTATGCGGAGCCTACTGATCTTTTTCCAAATTGACATCCTCCCCGCCCTAAAGGACGGGGATTCCTACGGATCTACACGCTGGTT
>CAUYTX010000222.1:0-47257 GCA_963575665.1 Gammaproteobacteria bacterium
TAGTCGTTTTTATCAAGGAGTTTTTGTGGGGGCCTTTGACCCAAGTCCTTGAGGAGCGTAAAAAACGCATCGCTGACGGTCTGGCGGCCGCCGAGCGTGGTCATCATGAGAAAGAGTTAGGCAAGCGACGGGCTATTGAGGTCATTCGAGAAGCCCGCGAAGCAGCAGCAGAAATGATGACTCAAGCACAAAGCCGATCGCGAGACATCGTAGAAGAAGCAGAGGACGAAGCCAAAGCTTCTGCCGAGCGCATCATGACAGCGGCAAAAATAGAAATTGAACAAGAGGTCAGTCGCGCCAAAGAACAACTCCGTGCTCAGATCGCAATTTTAGCAGTTTCGGGTGCTGAGAGGATTTTGCGTAAGGAGATTGACGCCAAAGACCATGCGCAAATGCTCACCACTTTGGCTGCTAACCTATAAGGCTTCCCTATGACGGATAAAATTGCCATTGCGCGTCCCTACGCGCATGCCGTCTTTGACCAGGCCAATCAGGAAAATGCGGTCTCTGATTGGTCGGAGATGCTCACTTTGGCGGCGCATGTCGTACAAGATCCTGTGATGGAGGATTTGTTAAGCAATCCTCTAACAGGTCGCGACCGACTTGCACAGATTGTTTTAGGTGTCGCGGAGGAGCGTTTTTCCGAGAGTGTTCGAAATTTTATTCGACTCCTAGCGGCCAACAGCAGGCTCTCTGTCCTGCCAGAGATTTTAGAATTGTTTAATGAGCGCAAATCTAGGCTCGGCAATTCTATGGAAGCTGAAGTGGTTTCAGCATTTCCCATTGAACCCGAACAGGAACAGATGCTTGCTCAGGCTTTAGAAAGGCATTTTGCTCGAAGCGTTACCCTTAAGGTACGTTTAGACCAAGAACTCATCGGCGGTGCCATCATTCATGTCGGTGATGTTGTTATTGACGGTTCACTGCGGGCTGGCTTGACGCAGATGGCCACCGAACTGCGTCATTAGGCTTTCGAGGAATTTCCTGCGTATGTTGCAACTCAATCCCACTGAAATCAGTGATCTGATCCAGAAGCGGATCCAATCCTTCGATCTCAAGATCGAAGCACGCACCGAAGGCAAGGTGGTGAGCCTCACCGACGGTATTGCCCGTGTTCATGGTCTTTCTGACGCCATGTCCGGTGAAATGCTTGAATTCCCTAACAACACTTTTGGGATTGCGCTCAACCTTGAGCACAATTTCGTTGGTGCGGTCATCATGGGGGATTACAAACACATCACCGAGGGTGATCCAGTCCGTTGCACGGGCCGTATCTTGGAGGTACCAGTCGGTCGTGCTTTGTTGGGTCGGGTAGTCAATTCTTTGGGCGAACCCATTGATGGCAAAGGCCCCGTTCAAGCGGAATCGACTTCTCCGATTGAAAAAGTAGCCCCTGGTGTTATTACCCGAAAGTCCGTTAATCAGCCAATCCAGACTGGTTTAAAGGCTATCGACGCCATGGTACCAGTCGGTCGTGGTCAACGTGAGTTGATCATTGGAGACCGCCAGACTGGTAAAACCGCGGTCGCCATTGATACCATCATCAATCAGAAAGGCACGGGCGTATTTTGCATTTACGTCGCCATTGGTCAAAAGGCTTCGAGCATCGCCAACGTTGTGCGCAAACTCGAAGAACATGGTGCTATGGATCACACCATCATCGTGGCCGCGCCTGCTTCTGAGTCTGCTGCACTCCAGTACATTGCGCCTTATTCTGGTTGCGCAATGGGTGAATACTTCCGCGATCAAGGCGAAGATGCCCTGATTGTGTACGATGATTTGACCAAACAGGCTTGGGCTTATCGTCAAGTGTCTCTGCTTTTGCGCCGTCCTCCGGGTCGTGAAGCCTATCCTGGTGACGTGTTCTATCTCCACTCTCGTTTGCTGGAGCGTGCTGCTCGTGTTAACGAGGATTATGTGGAGAAAGCCACTGGGGGCCGAGTAAAAGGCAAAACTGGTTCTCTTACTGCGTTGCCCATTATTGAAACACAGGCTGGGGACGTATCCGCTTTCGTGCCCACGAACGTGATTTCGATCACCGATGGTCAGATCTTCTTAGAGAGTGATCTGTTCAACGCAGGCATTCGCCCAGCCATCAACGCAGGTCTTTCGGTTTCCCGCGTAGGTGGTGCTGCTCAGACCAAGATCATCAAAAAGCTCGGCGGTGGTGTGCGCCTTGACTTGGCGCAATACCGTGAGTTGGCTGCTTTTGCCCAGTTCTCCTCTGATTTGGACGAGTCTACTCGTAAGCAACTTGAGCGTGGCCAGCGCATTACTGAGTTGATGAAACAACCACAGTACCATCCGTTGTCTGTGGCTGAAATGGCAGCTTCTCTGTTTGCGGTCAACCAGGGTTTCTTGGATGACGTGCCAGTGAAGAAGGTAGTGGATTTCGAGCGTGCCCTACATGGATACATGCATCACGAGCATGCCACGCTCCTGAATAAGATTACCGAGAAACCAGAATACACCGATGAGGTGGAGGCCGGACTTCGTGCCGCCCTGGCTGCCTTCAAGGCTACCAATACCTGGTAATAGCTTCCCTTCTCTTGCGATAGAGAGAAGGGGTACCCCGGATTTCGTTGCGTCTTATTAGCGCAACGATGGCGATTGAGCGAGTAGATAAGCATGTCCGGCGGCAAAGACATTCGCGACAAGATTAAAAGCATTAAAAGCACTCAAAAGATCACCCGCGCCATGGAAATGGTCGCTGCGAGTAAAATGCGGCGTTTCCAGGACAGGATGAGTGCCTCCCGTCCTTATGCGGACAAGATGCGTAGGGTCATTGGTCACATGGCCCATGCTACTACAGAATATCCGCATCCTTATCTTGTTTCGCGCAAAGAAGTGAAAAGTGTTGGGTACGTTGTCATTACCTCAGATAGGGGGTTGTGCGGTGGCCTCAATAGCAACTTATTGCGTGCTTTGATGGTTAAAGTTCGTCAGGGGTTGCAAGACGGCCAAAAATCAAAATTCTGCACGATCGGCGGAAAGGGTGCATTGTTCCTTCGTCGAATGGGAGGCGATATCATTTCTAGCGTTTCCCACCTGGGCGATAAACCACACATCGTAGATTTGATCGGTGCCGTTAAGGTCATGCTAGATGCCTACGTGGCAGGCGAGATTGACCGGCTCTTTTTGGTTTATAACCACTTCGTTAACACGATGGTGCAGGCACCTACCGTTGAACAACTGTTGCCTTTGCCGCCCGATGCGGGGGCTGGTGCAAGAAAAGAATGGTGGGACTATCTCTACGAACCCGATCCAAGAGTGGTTATTGATGAGCTGATGGTGCGTTTCATTGAGTCTCTCATCTATCAGGGCGTAGTGGAGAATATGGCCTCCGAAATGGCTTCTCGAATGGTAGCCATGAAATCCGCTTCAGACAACGCTGCAGACATCATTGGAGAATTGCAGCTTGCCTATAATAAGGCCCGTCAAGCAGCTATCACCCAAGAACTATCCGAGATTGTGGGCGGGGCGGCTGCAGTTTGACCAAGTCATTCATCCGATCAGCGCCGGTTGGCGAGTCGAGAATATTGTTTACTAGGGGTTCCGAATGAGCGTTGGAAAAGTAGTACAGATCATCGGCGCAGTGGTGGACGTGGAGTTTGCCCGCGAAGGGATGCCAAAAGTACATGACGCCTTGCGCGTTGAATCCATGGGTTTGACCTTGGAAGTTCAGCAGCAACTCGGCGACGGTGTCGTACGTACCATTGCCATGGGTTCCACGGACGGGCTTCGTCGTGAAACAGAGGTTTTAAGCACTGGGAATCCAATTATGGTTCCGGTGGGCAAGGCTACTCTGGGCAGAATCATGGATGTGCTCGGAACCCCTGTCGACGAGAAAGGCCCAATCGGGGAAGAAGTCCGTTGGCCTATTCACCGCAAGCCTCCGAGTTTTGCAGATCAATCCCCTACGGTTCAGCTTTTAGAAACTGGTATTAAGGTCATTGACTTGATTTGCCCCTTTGCAAAAGGCGGTAAAGTAGGGTTATTCGGTGGCGCAGGTGTTGGTAAGACCGTTACTCTAATGGAGTTGATCCGCAACATCGCCGTTGAACACTCTGGTTATTCCGTGTTCGCCGGAGTAGGTGAGCGTACCCGTGAAGGAAACGACTTCTACCACGAAATGCGGGAAGGTGGAGTCATAGATAAGGTCGCCCTAGTCTATGGTCAAATGAATGAACCTCCAGGTAACCGTCTTCGTGTGGCACTTACTGGCCTCACTATGTCCGAATACTTTCGTGACGAGGGTCGGGACGTTCTTTTGTTCGTGGACAATATCTACCGTTACACCTTAGCGGGAACGGAAGTCTCGGCACTGCTCGGACGTATGCCTTCTGCAGTGGGATATCAACCGACCCTCGCTGAGGAAATGGGTGTATTGCAAGAACGCATCACCTCTACTCGGAATGGCTCGATCACCTCGATCCAGGCCGTGTATGTGCCCGCGGATGACTTGACCGATCCATCACCTGCTACCACTTTTGCGCACTTGGATGCGACCTTGGTACTGTCTCGTCAGATCGCAGAATTGGGTATTTATCCTGCAGTCGATCCTCTTGACTCCACTAGCCGTCAGCTTGACCCGTTGGTCGTAGGAGAGGAACACTACCAAACCACGCGACAAGTGCAGGGTATTCTGCAACGCTATAAGGAATTGAAGGATATCATTGCAATTTTGGGGATGGATGAGCTTTCAGAAGAAGACAAACTCACCGTTTCCCGAGCCCGCAAACTTCAACGGTTCCTTTCTCAACCCTTCTTTGTTGCCGAAGTCTTTACGGGTACTCCAGGGAAATACGTTTCCCTCAAGGAGACCATTCGTAGTTTCAAAGGTATCGCGAACGGCGAGTACGACAGTCTCCCAGAACAAGCGTTTTACATGGTGGGTGGCATCGACGAAGCAGTGGAAAAGGCCAAGCGGATTCAGTAATTCGCTCCATTTAGGGAGGGTACCAAGATGTCAATGACTATCCATGTGGATATCGTGAGTGCGGAGGAATCTCTCCACTCTGGTGTCGCGTCGATTGTGTTCGCCCCGGCTATGATGGGGGAGATAGGTGTCCTCCCACGTCATACGCCGTTCATTAGTAAGCTAATACCAGGTGAAGTACGAGTTCGTAGCCCAGAAGGTGAAGAACAGTACTATTATGTCTCTGGAGGCATCATAGAAGTTCAGCCTCACGTGGTTACGGTTTTGGCTGACACCGCATTGCGTGCCAAAGATATTGATGAGGCTAAAGCACTCGAAGCCAAAGAGCGTGCTTTACAGCTCATTAGAGACCATAATGCAGACATAGACTATGCTCGCGTGCACTCAGAACTTCTGGAAGCCATTGCTCAGCTTCGGACGATTCATAGCTTGCGCAAGCAACTGAAACACTAGTTTTTTGGCCGGCAGCAAAATGGAATTGAATGTTGTTATCCTCGCTGCCGGGCAAGGGACCCGAATGCGTTCCGACCTCCCAAAGGTGTTACATACTTTGGGGGGTTTTTCTTTGCTCTCGCACGTGGTCAAAACGGCTATTGAAATTAATGCCCAGTGCACTTGTGTGGTCTATGGTCATGCTGGCGATCAAGTACTCAAAACGGGCTTACCAGTCGTTTGGGTAGAACAAGCCCAACAGTTGGGCACGGGACATGCTGTTGCCCAAGCATTGCCTTTCCTTCCTGAAACTGGAACGGTGCTAATCTTGTATGGAGACGTTCCTTTAATTCAGCCCAAAACTCTGCAAACCCTGCTTTCCAAACAATCTCTTACTCCTTCTTTAGCTCTTCTAACCGTGGTATTGCCTGATCCAAAAGGCTATGGCCGCATTCTTCGCAATGTTGATGGCCAAGTCATCGGAATCGTAGAAGAAAAGGATGCCACTCCAGAACAACGTGTTATTTGTGAAATCAACACAGGCATTTTGGCAAGCAATAAAGCAGATCTTACCCGTTGGATTCAAAAACTTAATAATCATAATTCTCAAAAAGAATATTATTTGACGGACACTGTGGGTTTTGCGGTGGCTGAGGGAATTCCAGTGTATGCAGTACATCCCGAAACCATTTCAGAAGTTCTCGGAGTCAATTCTCGAGCCCAGCTAGCAGAACTCGAAAGGGTGTACCAATCTCGTCAGGCACAAATGCTCATGTCTCAGGGAGTAACCTTACGTGATCCTGCAAGATTAGACGTTCGTGGTACTATAGAAACAGGAAAAGATGTTGAAATTGATATTGATGTAATTTTAGAAGGCGAAGTTAACATAGGAGATCGAGTAAGAATCGGTCCCTATTGTTATCTAAAAAACGTAACCCTTTCGGAAAATGTCGAAATTCGTGCCCATTCGGTTCTGGAAGGTGTGACGGTAGGCACAGGCAGTGCCGTTGGGCCTTTTGCAAGACTTCGCCCTGGAACAGAGTTAGGGCCCCACGTCCACGTGGGTAACTTTGTTGAGATTAAAAAATCTCAAATAGGAGAACGCAGCAAAGTAAATCATCTCAGTTACATTGGAGATGCTCAAATTGGATCTGACGTCAACATCGGTGCCGGAACGATCACCTGCAATTATGATGGTGCTAATAAGCATTTAACTAAAGTTGGCGATCGTGCCTTTATTGGTTCTAATACTGCTTTGGTGGCACCTGTTGAAATAGGATCAGGTGCTACAATTGGTGCTGGATCCATCATTACTAAGAAAGCCCCGCCAGAAGAATTGACGCTAAGTCGCGCTCCCCAAGAAACCTATCAAGGCTGGAAACGTCCGATCAAGAAAGAAATATCCGATCATTGAAAAATTCCGTGATTTGCAGAAGGAAAATAATACTTTCCTATATTTTCGGGTGTATTTCAGCAGAAGGAACATAACCTGAGTTCGACCTGAGTTCGACGTAAGAAAAAAAGTTAACTCACTGTATTTATTTGATTTATAGTAATCTTGGGAAGGATGTCTTAGACATTTTGGATACCTAAGTTTGAATAAGTGCTATGTGGGTAAGCATAATACTTGAGTTTTTTAGTAAGATCAAAAGAAAACATAACTGATACAATAACTTACATTATTTTTTACGTCGAACTCAGGTTAACTTAGGTTCAAGTCGTTCTATTAACAAATTGACATACTCATTTCCGAAAGACTGCCCCGACGATATTCTTCGTTTTTTGATTTCAATATCCGGTTGGCCAATATTTTTTGGCCAATCATGGGTCAACAGGATATCTACGTTAACGTAGGACAAAAGTCGTTGAATATCCCATTTATTAAAGTAGCTGTACAATTTTTTCTTCGTCAATAAAATCCTCTTTACGTTCGGGTGGTTTTCTAAAAAATATTCTAGTGAATGAATGCCAGTGAGGCCTGCTACTCTTAATCCGTGCAAATGGATAAAACCTGCGCGCCCTAAATAATAACAATTACGTGTAAGCTCTCCTCCCGTGGGCATAGTGTCGAGATAAATAAAAGGTTCGTGATTTCCGCCAATAAAATAGATAGGCCAAGGAAAAAGAGACTTCCCAGAGTCAAAATCTGGATAGTCTCCTATTTCGCGATATTTTTGTGGGCACGGCATACTTTCTAAATCAGTTTCATTACGAATAGGTTGGAAATCACCGACTTGGAGGACAAAAGAGATGGATACCCCCGCTTTTTGAGCGATTTCCGTGACCAGCTCTACCATACGGTGGACATGTCCGTGAATGTCGCCAACGGCTGCAAAGAATATCGGAGATTCATTCATGGTTAATTCTCGGAGAATTTATCCATATCCAGAATTACTTTTTTCCATCATTCAGACTCATTAACTCTACATCGCTAAGAATCTGTTGTGAGTGTAAATCAATTTCTACTGCCCTAATAGCAGATACCGTTGTATAAAACATTAGTAGGTGGCCATTTTCCAATAAACTGAGTCCGTTAAGACGGTCAACGTTATTCAGCACTATTTTATATCTCAGTCCATTGGCATCGGAAATAGCAATACTCTTTAAATCGTTTCTAGAAAGCATCTCATCACTATTTGTATCTTTTTCAACAAGAACATATACAAAAACAACTCTCGTTCCTTGTGCACCACTGTAGTTGGGCTCCGGGAGAGAATCAATGGACAAAATTAAAGCATCGTTACCGTTTTTTAGCCAGTAAGTTGATTTATTTTCTGAGTTAAAAAACAAATAATTTCTAATGGAGGTTTCCTTCGATCCATAGCTAAATGAGTATTCCTGTTCTACAGAAAGAGGTGCTCTAAATACTTGACCTCCATCTATACGAGTGAAATCTCCTATTTTAACTTGTAATTTTTTCACTTCTTCTCCAGAAATGTTTGACACATTACTTACATGCCTTGTGCTACTTCTATCTTGTACTACGTGGAACACAACAATAGTAAACACTACAAGGGAAAGTATGCCTACAAAAAAGATAGTCTCAGAGATAAATTTTCGAATAAAAGAAAACAACTTTCCCGAATTCATAATACCCCCTTCAGTACCTAGCATTTATTCCAGTTGGTCGTATGTGGTATTCTGCTGGGCGACTACTCCTGAAAACGCAACCCATTGGATGGTTTCATTGTCTACTCTACCTTTGTTCGGCCAGGACCGCCCAGATCTACTTCGACCTGAAACGCTTCCAGACATATTCGAAAATACTGCAAAGTGCTTCCCTAATCAAGTAGCCCTTATTTTTGAGGGAAAATCTTTTACTTACAGAGAGTTAGACCATGCAGCTGACTGTGCAGCACATCACCTAATCCATTTTGGGATTCGCCCGGGACAGTTCGTAGGGTTGTGGTTGCCGCGTGGAATTCAACTTCTCGTTATGCAACTCGCCATTAGCAAGGCTGGTGCTGCTTGGCTTCCCTTTGATGCAGATGCACCACGGGCTCGGATCCAAGACTGCCTTTTAGATGCAGGTGCAACCGCCATCATACTTGAAACCCAAGACTCTGGAGACTGGCCTATCGACACGTTGAATCCGAGAGACTTGGCGACCGAACCCACGGGTACGTGGCTTCGCTGCACGGAACGTTTGTCTACCCATCCAGCCTATGCCATTTATACCTCAGGTTCTACTGGAAAACCCAAAGGTATCGTGATCCAGCACGAAAGTATTTGCCATTTTCTGCGTAGTGAGAACAGCATTCTCGGAATCACTACTCAAGATCGTGTCTATCAGGGTTTTTCAGTTGCTTTTGACATGTCCTTTGAAGAGATTTGGATCTCTTGGTTAGTCGGAGCAACGCTTTGGATCGCGCCAAAAACGTTAGCCAATGATCCAGAAGCCTTACCAGAGGTATTAGAACGCGAAGGTATTACTGTGTTGCATGCAGTTCCCACTTTGGTGGCCTTGTTTCCTAAAAAGATCTCCAGTTTACGGATTCTTAACTTAGGTGGAGAGACATGCCCAGAATCTTTAGTAGATCGTGTCTCATCTCCAGGTTGTGCTCTTTTTAATACTTATGGCCCAACGGAAACCACTGTTTCAGCAACCATCACTACGTTGCAACTCAATAGGCCTGTTACCATTGGAAAACCTCTCCCCAATTATGGCGCATTGTTGTTAAACGAAGAAGGCAAGTTGTGCAATGCGGAAGAATCAGGGGAGTTGTGCATCTTTGGCCCCGGAGTAGGTCAGGGGTATCTTGGACGTCCAGAACTTACCGCAGAGAAGTTTATCGATAATCCTTGGGCTAGGTCTCCAAAGGAATCTCGGCTTTATCGAACAGGAGATCTAGTACGTGTAGACCTATTAGGTGAAATTCACTACCTTGGTCGCATTGACAATCAAGTCAAGATTCGAGGATTTCGCGTTGAACTCGGAGAGATTGAAGCCGTTTTAGCCCAACAACCGGGTGTGAGCACCTCTGCCGTGGTCATGCGCCGAGAGCAGGAAATAGATCAACTAGTCGCCTTTTGTATTGCCGATCAAAACCACACGGCAACCTGGCGCAAGGCACTGAAGGACAAGTTACCTCCTTACATGGTGCCCAACCATTTTGAAGTCCTTTCTGAAATGCCACGCCTTGCCTCTGGCAAGATTGATCGAAAGGCATTGGCCGTATTGCCTCTAGTGGTATCTGAAGAAGTTCAAACAGAAGAGCCGACTACAGAAGCAGAGACCGTACTCTTCGCAGCACTCAAACATGTGTTTCCTGGTCAACTAATTACACGGAAAGCAGATTTTTTTGACGATTTAGGGGGACATTCCCTATTGGCGGCTCGTCTTGTTTCTTTCTTGCGCAGGGATAGTCGTTTTGCACGAATTACGTTGGGAGAAATCTATCGCCTTCGAAGCGTTGGCCAGATTGCAGATGCCTTAGAGATTCAGTCTTCACAATCTTCAAAATCTTCTTCTCAGGAAACCTCTATTCCTCCAGTTTGGAAGAAGTATGGTTGGCAGCGAACGGCTTGTGGTTTTGCTCAAGGCATTACGCTTCCTTTCTTAGTTTGTTTACACATTGCCCACTGGCTTGCACCTTTCTTTGTGTATCACTACCTTACCGGGGACCCGGATGATTCGATCTTATGGGCATCGTTCTCCTCGATTCTGGTCTTTATCTTGGGGCAGTTGCTTGCATTTGTGGTTGCCATTTTGGGATCACGCACGGTTGGCAGAGGCATTACCCCGGGTCGATATCCATTGTGGGGAATGACCTATTTTCGATGGTGGCTATCAGAACGGTTAGTCGAAGTAGCTCCTGTTTATTTGTTGTCAGGTTGTTCGCTTCAAACCTATTTTTTACGTGCATTGGGCGCCGAAATAGGCTCAGAGGTGATTATTGGGTCTTTTACCTTACGTGTTCCCACTCTTCTCACGATTGAAGAAGGAGCCAGCCTCGGCAATGTGGTCAATTTGGAAAACGCCTCAGTGGAACGAGGCGAACTGGTCGTAGGCAGGATTCATATTGGACGTGAGGCTTCTGTGGGTTCTTACTCAATCCTGGAAGGGAACACTTCCGTAGGGGCGTTTTCTAAATTAGATGGATTATCTTCTTTGTCAAAAGGAGAACAGATCCCAGATGGAGAGCATTGGCTAGGAGCCCCCGCACGGTTGGTTGGATACATCGATCCCATGAAACGGCCACGCCGACCTTCTGTCAGTAGATCGCGCATTCACATGGAGACAGTTGGTTACGTGTTAGGTGCTTTGCTGGTTGCCGTTCTCTTTTTTATCCCAATCTTCCCTACATTTATCATCGTAGATGCCTTAGATGACAATTTTTTAACG
Organism: Gammaproteobacteria bacterium; assembly: GCA_963575665.1. Lineage (GTDB taxonomy): Bacteria > Pseudomonadota > Gammaproteobacteria > CAIRSR01 > CAIRSR01 > CAUYTX01. The sequence goes on from CAUYTX010000222.1 coordinate 11,217, forward strand.
GGAGAGGACAGCGCGTGGCTCGTAGCAATCCGTTATTTTCTTTTAGCGATCCCTGCGAGTGCAGCACTCATTTTGTTGACTGCATTGTTATCTGCTGCCATCCGTTGGATTGCTCTGCCTAAATTGTCTCCGAGCAGTTGGCCCATACACAGTGGTTTGTATTATCGGAAGTGGCTTGCTAATCAAATTCAAGAATGCAGCATGCACATCTTGCATGGTGTCTATGCCACAGTGTATGCACCTTGGTGGTATCGGCTTCTCGGTGCCAAGGTTGGAAAAAATGCCGAAATTTCAACCGCGATGGGTGTGGTGCCTGACATGCTAACGTTGGGAGATGAAACCTTCATTGCCGATGCAGTCATGCTTGGGGATGATGAGATCGAAGGGGGTTGGATGACCATGCAACCTACAGTGGTTGGACATCGTAGCTTCGTCGGAAACGGTGCTTATGTTCCTGATGGTACGGTTATTCCTGAAAATGCCTTAATCGGCGTGCAAAGTTATGCTCCAAAGGGAGTGCAAGAGGGAGAAACTTGGGTAGGTTCTCCAGCTATTCGATTGCCAGCGCGTGAGACTGTGGGTGGGTTTCCAGATTCTTTAACCTTTCAGCCACCGTGGTACAGAAAGATAGTAAGAGGTTTAGTAGAAACTATACGCATTGTGCTGCCTCTAGCTTTTACCATTGGTGTAGGGTACTTGATTGTGCTTCGAAGTTTTGAGGATGCGGTTCATGAATCTTTTTGGGTATTTGCTTGGGACTTGGCAGTCGGTGGGCTGATCTATGGTGCTTGGACTTTCCTTTTTATCCTATTACTCAAATGGGTCGTGATTGGTCGGTATGTTCCCAGGGCTGTGCCAATGTGGGCTTCGTTCGTGTGGTTATCAGAAGCAGTAACTAGCTTATACGAAGCCATTTCAGTACCCAATCTCTTGAATTTCTTGCGTGGTACTCCAATGTTGCCTGTTCTTTTGCGTGTTTTGGGCGTGCACATTGGTCGAGGTACGTACTTAGATACGACTGATTTTACGGAGTTTGATTGTGTAGAAATTGGAGATTATTCGGAACTAAACGCTTGGTCAGGCCCACAAACCCACCTTTTTGAAGACCGAATCATGAAAATAGGTCGAGTCAAAATCGGAAGTCGGTGTACCCTCGGTGCGTGCGGTACTGTGTTGTATGGTGCTGAAGTAGGGGACGGAGCTTCGCTCGGACCCTTGACCTTAGTTTTGAAAGGAGAACACATCCCACCGGAGACATCGTGGACAGGATCGCCTGCACAGCCAACGGGATAAAAAAAATGCCGAAGGTCGGACTCGAACCGACACAGTGTTTCCACTACCAGATTTTGAGTCTGGCGCGACTACCGATTTCGCCACTTCGGCAAGACGTGTACAGTCTGTACCTAATTTTGAATTTAGGCAAGTGATTTTTTGTGGATACTGATCCTCTCCTTGAGGAGTCTGGCGATTACCTCGTTTCTCTAGCAGACCTCATGGCGGGTCTTCTCTTTGTTTTTATCATCACCCTAATGGTTTTCGTCATGACCTTTCAGGGGGCTACTCGAGAGCTGACCAACACTGAAAAGTTACGTACATCGATGTTGCAAGAAATTGCTGCAGAATTATCTCGGCGAGGAGTACGGGTTTTGTTAGTTGAAGACAATGGAGTTTTACGCCTTACCGAAAACGAGATTTTGTTCCCTTCAGGAGCCGCAGAACCCAGAGAAGAGGATCTCGGACGTATTGCAATACTTGGTGAAGTATTAGAAGTGGTCTTAGGGTGCCATGCAGGTCGTCCGGGAGATACGGCTCCTGCAGATTGTTATGATGCATCTCCAGGTCGTCTCGAAGCTGTCTTCATTGAAGGGCACACAGATAATGTGCCGATTCGCGGGGGGCGGTTCGAAGACAACTGGCTCCTTTCAGCACAGCGTGCTTTGTATACATATCGTGCTTTAGTGAAAACACATCCTAATTTAGCGAATTTGGTCAATCACCGCGGACAACCCCTCTTTTCAGTGAGTGGATACGGTGATGGGCGTCCAGTAGTAGATTACCCTGATCCCACACCAGAAGTACGCAATCGTCGCATTGATCTGCGATTTATCATGGTACCTCCTCACCACTTTCCCCAACATCTGAGGAATCTTGGCGCAAAGTCTGGGAAAAACTAAAAAACCAACTAAAAAAATGCTTTTTTGATATTAGACTCCAATCTATCATGTGGGTAAGAGTTTTTTGGTGGGTAGATTGCCATGATCCAAGTAGGCATCGTAGGTGGTACTGGTTACACAGGGGTAGAGCTTTTGAGGCTCTTAGCGCGCCATCCAGAGATATCTATTCGGGCAATTACTTCACGTGCTGAAGCTGGAAAATCTGTCTCGGACTTGTTTCCTAACCTTCGAAAAAACGTAGATATCTGTTTCTCAGATCCAAAGCTAGAGACGTTGCTAGGTTGTGACATCGTGTTTTTCGCAACTCCGAATGGTACTGCCATGGGCATGGCGCGTGCGCTCTTAGCTTCAGGAGTGCGAATCATAGATTTAGCTGCGGATTTTCGACTCACGGATCCGAGTGAATGGCATTACTGGTATGGCGTAGAACATACTTGTCCAGAATTGCTTACAGAGGCTGTTTATGGTTTGCCGGAAGTCAATCGGCAGGCTATTCGATCTGCGCGCCTTGTTGCCAACCCGGGTTGTTATCCAACGGCAGTTCAGTTGGGTTTTCTACCTCTAATAGAAAAAAGTTTAGTGGATACCCAATTTTTGGTCGCGGATGCTAAATCTGGAGTGAGTGGCGCGGGAAGGAAAGCCGCCGTCAACAGCCTATTTTGTGAGGCAACGGAGAGCTTAAAGGCTTATGCCGTGCCCGGGCATCGCCACCTTCCAGAGATCGTCCAAGAATTGAATAAAAGGTCTCAAAAACCGGTACGACTCACTTTTGTGCCTCACCTAACTCCTATGGTTCGTGGGATTCATGCTACTCTCTATGCAGTCCTGCAAAACGATGTGGCAGACCTACAGTCTCTTTACGAATCCCGTTATGCAAGTGAGCCATTCGTGGATGTCATGCCTGCGGGAGCACATCCCGAAACCAGAAGCGTCCGAGGTGCTAATCTCTGTAGGATTGCTATTCACCGACCTCAGGGTGGAGATACCGTCGTGGTGCTTTCTGTGATCGACAACCTCGTCAAGGGTGCAGCTGGGCAAGCAATTCAAAATATGAACTTGATGTGCGGTTTTCCGGAGGCACTGGGACTCGAGGGGATTGCCCTCTTGCCCTGAATAAATTTTCCCAATCACCATTACCTTTTTAGAGAGTCTCACCATGGGCCTTTTTGGAACTGAATCGAAAAAATCTCCTGATCCTCTCATTTTTACTAATGCTGCAGCGGCTAAGGTACGCGAGTTGATTCGAGAGGAAAACAATGATGCGCTGATGCTGCGCGTCTTCGTGTCTGGTGGTGGCTGCTCAGGCTTGCAGTATGGCTTTACCTTCGCAGAAGAAATAGAAGATGGGGACAGTAGCGTCGAAAATGGAGGGGTAACTTTGTTGGTAGACCCAAACAGCCTTCAATACATGTCAGGTGCCGAGATCGACTACTCGGAAGGTTTAGAAGGTGGACACTTTGTCATCCGCAACCCCAGTGCGGCCAGTACGTGCGGTTGTGGTTCTTCCTTTTCTTCCTCTTGCGGTTCTTCCTGCTCCTAAGAAAAACCTGTGAAACGCCTACCGTTGGACGAGCAGTGCCTCTCTTCTTCCCTTGTTTTTTCTGGAAATCTCTTGCATGTGTTTCGGGATGAGGTAGCTCTGCCCAGCGGAAAGCGTAGCACTCGAGAGTATATCGTGCACCCGGGTGCGGTCGTGATCATCCCATGGTTGTCTCCGGGACGGATTTTGTTAGAACGCCAATATCGGTATCCCTTACATCGGGAATTTCTTGAATTGCCCGCTGGCAAATTAGACAAAGGTGAAGACCCACTAAAAGCAGGACAACGGGAGCTTTTAGAAGAGACTGGTTATGTGGCTTCCCGTTGGACTTTCCTTTCTCGGATGCACCCTTGTATTGGGTATGCCAATGAGGAAATTACAGTGTACCTCGCGCAAGACCTAACGATGACCCGTCCCCAATTAGACGAAGATGAGATCATAGAAGTGTTAGAAATTTCCCTCGAGGATGCCCTAAAAGCAGTGAGAGATGGAAGCATTACCGATGCTAAAACGGTAGTCGGTTTGTTTTGGACTGAAAAATGGGCGCGTGGCGAGTGGTCTTTGAGTTAAGTTAGATTTTTGGATTTTTTGGAGTGTTTCGATGACACACACGCAACCTATGTACCACAACAAGGTCGTGCGACAGTTTGCCGTCATGGCAGTGGTGTGGGGCCTGGTAGGCATGGCCGTTGGCGTTTGGCTGGCAGCAGAATTGGCTTTTCCGACGATCAATCTTAATATCCCGTGGCTTAGTTTTGGTCGACTTCGCCCTTTACACACACATCTTATGATTTTTGCTTTTGGGGGTTGTGCACTGTTCGCGACTTCCTACCACGTCGCCCAAAGTACTGGGAAAGTGTGTCTTGCCAATCAAGGATTGGCCAATTTTACTTTTTGGGGTTGGCAGCTTATCAGTGTTCTTGCCTTAATAACGCTTCCTCTAGGTATGACCAGCGGAAAAGAGTATGCCGAAGCAGAGTGGCCAATTGACGTACTCACTACGTTGATTTGGCTTGCCTACGCGGTTGTGTTTTTCAAAACACTAGCTAGGCGTGAAACTCTAGAGTTGTACGTAGCTAACTGGTTCTACGGGGCAGCTATCCTAGCGTTTTTAGTGCTGCATCTTGTTAACAACTTTGCCATTCCTATCAGTTTTTGGCCTATGAAGTCTTACTCTTTTTATCCTGGCGCGGTAGATGCCTTAACAGAGGGTTGGTATAGCCATACTCTCATGGGTTTATTCTTGACTGGGGGTTTTTTAGGCACGCTCTACTACTTTCTACCAAAAGGGATCGATCGTCCCGTTTATTCGTATCGACTTGCGCAATCTCACTTCTGGGCTATGATTTTCCTCATTCCTTGGATTGGCTCCCAACATCTCCTTTACAGTGCGTTGCCGGACTGGGTACAGTCTCTTGGGATGGTCTTTGCGCTTTTACTTCTGGTGCCGTTTTGGGGCGGAGTGTTGAACGGCTTTTTGACCTTATCCGGATCTTGGCCAGAAGTGAAAAAGAATCCAGCTCTTCACTTTATGGCAGTGGGTTTATCCTTTTACGCGTTTTCCACGCTGGAAGGGCCTCTGTTAGCGGTTAAGACGATCAACGCCTCTAGCCACTACACAGATTGGACGGTAGCTCATGCGCACGCAGGTGCCATGGGCTCATTCTTTTTCCTGATCATTGGCGCGTTGTACACATTGCTCCCTAGTCTTTTCCGCCAAGAAAAAATGTACAGTCTCCGATTGATTACAGTGCATTTTTGGCTTACCCTCGTTGGCATCATGCTTCATCTGATGTCCTTATGGAGCTCTGGCATCATGCAAAGTCGGATGTGGTATGCCATGACTACTGAGGGGCTTCTGCGCTACACTTTTTTGGATTCCACACATGCTGTTCAAGGTTTCTATTGGTTGGGCACGGTGGGTGGACTGATGTCCTTTTTAGGAATGTGTCTAATGGCTTATAACGTTCGGAAGACCGCCAAACCTTGTGTACATTCTGAATCTCCTAAGGTTAGTCACACAACCCATGCAGTCCATGCAAAACATTCGACAACAGAAGCACATGCAGGACACTAGGAGATCATAAAATGGAGCCTACGTTCCCAAAAAAGAAAGTGGGTTGGTTGATCGTTTCAGTCTTAAGTATCATTAACATTGGTGAATTAGTAGAAATCACGCCTTTTGCTGCTTCATTCCTCGGAATGACGGGAGCCCAGATTTCGGGATCGCCAGCAGATGCTCTCCGGATTGAGGGTCGGGATGTCTATCTCCGAGAAGGCTGTAGCACCTGTCATACCCAAATGATTCGTCCTTTTGTGGCAGAGACCGAGCGCTATGGATCTCCTTCTCTCTTAGGAGATTCCGCATACGATCATCCTGCCCTCTTCGGTTCAAAACGCACTGGACCCGATTTGGCCAGAATTGGGGGTCGTTACAGTGAATATTGGCATCAACAGCACCTGAGAGATCCTCGATCTGTTTCTCTAGGGTCGGTCATGCCAGCTTATCCGTGGCTCCAAAATGTGCTTCTCGACGGTATGCAGATCGCCTCTAAAATGCGCGCAATGAATACACTCTTTGCCTACACTTGTCCAAAATGCAAAATATATTCTGAAAAAGAGATCCAAGAGAGCCAAGGTAAGGTTCGAGGAAAAACCGAAGAAGAGGCTCTGATCGCCTATCTTTACGGAGATGCCGATCAACCGGGAGGTTTGGGGCATCGGTTTTCTCAAAAGAAATAGGTTGTGGAGACGGAGATGACTGAATTCTGGAGTGTTTGGATCATCGTACTGACTTTGGGCACTCTCCTAATCTGTGCTGCACTGATTGGGTGGGATGTCAAACAAATGGAAGAGGAAATCGCTAACGGCCAGAGAAGCCCAGACGATTTCTACGATTGGGGAGAGGTAACCGCCTACGATCGTCCTATTCCTTACGGCTGGTTGTATTCGTTTTATCTCTGTGTCTTCTTTGCGCTTGCTTATTTTTTCTTTTATCCAGCACTTGGAAGGCTTCCGGGGGTGTTGCATTGGACTTCCGAAAGCCAGTATGCGCAGGAGTCTACAAAACACCAAGCACAGTACGCAGAAAGTCTAAATCGTTACGCTCAAATGTCCGTACCTGAAATTGCGCGTAACCCAGAAGCTCGACACATTGGCCATCAGGTTTTTTTGTTGTACTGCCAAAATTGTCACCAAGCGGGTGGTCTAGGCACTCTCCACTACCCTAATTTGACCGACCAAGACTGGCTCTGGGGGGGTTCTCCTGAAAAAATCGAAGAGACGATTAGTCAGGGGCGCACAGGCGTCATGCCGGCTTGGGGAGCTCTCTTAGGAGACAGGGGTGTCGAAGAGGTTACTGAATACGTAGTCGCATTATCAGGTCGTTTCCCAACAGATCCTAAAAAGGTCGGCGCGGGTAGGGCAAAGTTTGAGGAGTACTGTTCCTTTTGTCATGCAATGAATGGTGCAGGTGACACAAGGTTGGGTGTCCCAAACCTCACGGACGATATTTGGCTACATATCGACCTAGAAACCGTAGCAAATGTGTCATTGTTGGAAACACATTTGAAGCGGATAATTTCTAAAGGTCTGAACAACTTGATGCCTGCTCATTGGGAAATGGTCGACAAGGTGAAGATTCGTCTCCTCGCAGGCTATGTATACAGCCTATCCGATTAGGTTTTGGACTGCAGTAGCTATAGAAACTGATTCCCCTCTCCAAGAGGGGTTTTTTTATTGTTTATAGTGTTTTTCAAACACGTTTGAATGGAGGTAAAGGTTGTGAATACAGCAGTAGAAAATCAGTATCACTTTGAGGTCGTCCGATGGTTTACCGTCGCGGCGATCGTCTACTTTGTGGTGGGTACTAGCATCGGGGTCTACATTGCCTCTGAGCTGGCGTTCCCGTTTCTAAACTTCGACATTGCCGAAATTACTTTTGGCCGCCTTCGACCATTACATACCAACGCGGTCATTTTTGCATTTGGTGGTTGTACTTTGATGGCTACTGCTTATTACTCTGTGCAACGTACCTGTGGTGTGCCTTTGTGGAGCAACAAGCTGGCGTGGTTTACCTTTATTGGTTGGAACTTGATCATCGTCTCTGCAGTCATTACCTTGCCTCTTGGTATGACTCAGGGAAAAGAATACGCAGAACTTGAATGGCCTATTGATCTACTGATCGCAGTGGTTTGGCTTTCTTATTCCTTTAATTTCATCATGACCGTTGGAAAGCGCAAGACGCCACATATTTATGTGTCTAATTGGTTTTTCATGGGCATGATGGTCATGATTACCTACCTACATGTGGTCAACAGTCTTGCCATTCCGGTAAGTTTGTTCAAGTCTTACTCGGTTTTTTCTGGTGTGCAAGATGCCATGATTCAGTGGTGGTGGGGACACAATGCAGTAGGTTTTTATCTCACTGCGGGCTTTTTAGGGATTATGTACTACTTCGTTCCTAAACAGGCCAATCGTCCAGTCTATTCTTATCGCCTCTCTGTTCTGCACTTTTGGTCTTTGATGTTCGGTTACGTTTGGCTGGGTGCTCATCACCTCCAGTACACCGCACTCCCAGATTGGACCGGTTCTTTAGGAGCTGCTATTTCCATGGCCATGATCATTCCTTCTTGGGGTGGTGCTATTAACGGCATGATGACCTTGAGTGGTGCTTGGGACAAGCTTCGTACTGACTACATTCTGCGTTTCATGATCGCATCGCTAGCCTTCTACGCAATGTCCACTTTTGAAGGCCCGATCATGGCAACTAAAACTGTCAACGCGTTGTCACACTACACTGATTGGACGGTAGGTCACGTGCACTCTGGTGCTTTGGGTTGGGTAGCCATGGTTTCGAGTGGAGCTCTTTATCACCTAATCACGCGTCTTTGGAAGACAGAGATGTATTCTACTAAGTTGGTTGGATTGCACTTCTGGGCTGCCACGATTGGGACGGTGGTGTACATCACAGCCATGTGGGTCTCTGGCATCATGCAAGGTTTGATGTGGCGGAGTTATGACGAGTTTGGATCACTGTCCTACACCTTCGTAGAGTCCGTTGCTGCCATGCATCCGTTCTATGCCATGCGAGCAGCCGGTGGCCTAATCTTTGTCTCAGGTGCCGTGATCATGCTGTACAACACGATCATGACCATCTCTAGCGCAAAGAACCGTGTGGTCGATCATGAATTGGCACACGCTTAATTGGGCTTGACCAGGAGAATCACGTCAATGAGTGAAAATCAGAACAACCTTCAGAGCAAGATCGAGCGTAGCAGCATCAGTTTATTAGTCATCTTGATGGTGGTGCTATCCGTCGGGGGATTAGTAGAAATTGTTCCGCTCTTTTACCTAACCGATACCATGGAGCACTCCAAGTTTCCGGAGATTGTCTGGCAACGGAAAGCAGGTCAGACCCTCGCGAGCTGGAAAACGGGTGATGGCGTTCGCCCTTACACTGCTTTAGAACTAGCAGGGCGTGCGGTATACATCCGAGAAGGCTGCTATTTGTGCCACGCACAGATGATTCGACCTTTCCGGGACGAGAAGGATCGCTACGGTCATTACTCTCTTGCTTCTGAGTCTATGTATGACCATCCTTTCCAGTGGGGTTCCAAACGCACGGGGCCTGATCTCGCACGTGTAGGGAAGAAGTACTCCAATGATTGGCACATTCGGCATTTGAACGCTCCACGCTCCGTGGTACCAGAATCCGTTATGCCTAACTACCCGTGGCTTCAAAAGACTACTCTAAACGAGGATACGGTCACTGCGACGATGAGTGCCATGCGAAAAATCGGAGTTCCCTACGTAGATGCTGATATCGAGGGTGCTGCCAAGGAAGTACACGGCAAAACCGAGTTAGATGCCATCGTTGCCTACCTCCAGATACTGGGAACCATGGCTAAGATAGACGACAGTGTCAACTACCGCGAATAAAGGCTATTTCTTCACGGATTGGGCAGCCTTAACGCTGCACGATTGGATCGGTCTGATCATCACCATTGCCGTGTTTTTGGTGATGGTCATACTGTACGTATACGTCTTGCACCCGTCGAATAAGGAACGGCTTGAAGCACAACGTCTTCTCCCGCCGGACGACGAGAGCATACATCAGGAGACTTTGAAATGAGTGAGAAGAATACGCATGGGGCAGGTGAAAAGAATCCTTTCCCCGGCGAACCGAATACTGGGCATTTTTGGGATAAAAACATTCGTGAATTAACCAACCAACCCCCAAAATGGTGGTTAATTGGTTTTCATGCCGGTTGGATCTTTGTGTTGCTCTACTTTGTGGCTTACCCAAGTATTCCTTTGATAGCAAATCACACGATAGGTTTGCTGCATTGGACTTCCATTGGTGAGTACCAAAAGGATTTGAAAGAAATTCAGCAGATTCGCCAACCCTACGAAGACAAAATCAAGAGCATGTCAGCAGGAGATATTTTGAAGGACAAGGATCTCTCTGCTTATGCGCAACGTTCCGGGAAGATCTTGTTCGGTGACAACTGTGCGGCTTGTCATGGAACCAACGGTGCAGGAAACGTAGATTTCCCCATCTTGGCAGATGATGACTGGTTATACGGTGGAACGATTGAGAAGATTCAGGAAACCATCACCAAGGGCCGTGCCGGCATGATGCTTGCGTTTGGCAAACAACTGCCTCCAAAGGATGTTGAACACTTAGCAGATTACGTCTTGGCCATGAGTGAAGGAAAACAGGCCGCTGATCCGGAAGGCCAAAAGCTCTTTGCAAGTGCCACGTGCACTGCTTGTCATGGCCTAGAAGGGAAAGGCAATCAGATGCTTGGTTCTGCTAATTTGACCGACAAGATTTGGAGATTCAAGTACGGAAAGGAAGAGATCCAACGCACGATCACCCACGGTGTCAACTTTCCTGCTGACTCAGAAACGCGGGTAGCCCAGATGCCTGCTTGGGGTACTCGCCTAACTGCTTCGGACATCAAAAAGCTTGCCGTGTTTGTGCATGAATTGGGAGGGGGTAGGTAATCATGGCAGATGGCGGCCACTGGCACGTAAATACTGGGGAAAAGACCGTACATGCTAAACGGATGTCCGGGCAGTACCGTAGCCTAAAAAACATTACCGGTGCTGTTTGGCTTCTCTTTTTCCTGGGTCCTTATTTACGTTGGGATGGCCGCCAAGCGGTGTTGCTTGACATTCCAAATCAGCGTTTTCACATTTTTGGAATTACAGTTCTTCCGCAGGACGTGTGGATGTTGTCCCTCGTCCTATTGTTTTTTGCCATTTTGTTGGCAGTAGTCACCTCTATTGCAGGCCGCGTTTTTTGCGGCTATTTCTGTTTTCAGACAGTTTGGACAGATATTTATACTTGGATTGAAGACCGATTAGAAGGCCCTCCGCAAAAACGTCATGCACTGGATCAATCACGTTGGACGGCTTCCATATGGCGAATTAAGGTTTTTAAGCACATCCTATGGCTGTTAATAGCAGCTTTAACAGGCATTAGTTTTGTGTCGTGGTTCAAAGACGCTTTTTCCGTTTGGCATGATTATTTAACTTTCCAGGCTTCCCCTGTCGCTTGCGTAGTTCTTGGTTTGTTTACTGCGGGTACTTATTTATTTGCAGGGTTCATGCGCGAACAGGTTTGTTTTTGGTTATGCCCCTACGCTCGAATCCAAGGGGTAATGTATGACCGCGAAACCATCTTACCTACCTATGATCATCGTCGCGGTGAGCCTAGGGGAGCGCGCAAAAAAAATATAGATTCAAATACGCAAGGAGATTGCATAGATTGCAATTTATGTGTGACTGTGTGCCCAACAGGAATTGACATTCGAGAAGGTCAACAAGAAGGGTGTATTACTTGCGCACTTTGTATTGATTCTTGTGATTTTGTGATGAAAAAGATTCACAAGCCTCTTGGTTTAATCCGATATGCCTCACTTGCAGAAATTGAAGGAGAAACTACCCTTCCATTATTCAAACGAGCACGCGTATTGGTGTATCTCACCATTATGACCTTAGCTTTTGGTGAAATTCTTTATGGTATTACACATCTATCTGCTATTGAACTTACTGTTTTGCACGAAAGGCAACCTTTGTACGTTTTGCTAAGCAATGGCAATGTGCAGAACAAATACGACCTAAAGATATTAAACAAAACTGGTCAACCGGCCAATCTTTTTATTCAAATTAGTGGTCTGAAGAATTGGAGTTCTGAAGACCTTAAAGATCCAGTGATGATACTTCCCTACCAATTGGTTACTAAAACTATATTTTTACAAGTACCTTCTTTTGAAAACAGAAGTAGCTCTCTACCAGTTACAATCCAGTTGCTAGAAAACCAAAAGATTATTAGCCACTACGAGACTATGCTGATTGGCCCTTCTCCGTGAGGCTTCTTTCATGATGTTAATATCAGCCATTAAAAAAAAGTTCTCAAAAATTTCTTCAGCGCAAAAAAATTGGAAATACAATCCGTGGGTATTAGCTTGGCTCGGTCTTTTTTTAGTAGTCCTAATGGTGAATCTTGGTTTTATTATCTTGTCTGTGCATTCTAATCCAGGGTTAGTAGTGCAGGATTATTACGAACAGGGTCGCGATTATGAACGACATGTATTGGAAAGAATAGCGGCGAGAAACACTTTACAGTGGGAAATCCGTCCCAATGTGCCAAAAGAATTATTTACCAATCTTCCTTTTTTGTACGAAATACAAGTACGTGATTCCAGTGGGAAACCCCTTGAGCACGCAAAAGTTCAGGTACACGTCTATCGTCCTTCGGACTCCACTGCGGATTTTACGGTGTTTTTGCCGGAAGTAGCACCTGGTCAATATCGTGGCGAGATTACGCTTTCTCGAAAGGGTATCTGGGAATTGCTCGCCAAAATTGAACATGGATCTGATGTAGATGAAAGGACGCATCGGGTTAATGTTCTCGAGAAATGAATCAAGACTCTCCAGAAGCTTGTTTTCACTGTGGCTTGCCCTTATCAAAATACAGTACTTTTCAAAGTACGATCGCAGGAGAGTCTAAAAAATTCTGTTGTTTAGGTTGCCAGTCAGTATGTATTGCCATTCATGAAGCAGGCCTCGCACGGTTTTATCAACAAACACACAATACCCCTCTTGCTCCTCCGCCCCCCGTACCAGAAGAGATTTCTCTCTACGATCTGGATGATGTACAAAGAAAATTTGTAAGACATTTGGGAACAGAACGCGAAATTAGTTTACTCGTGGAGGGAATACACTGCCCTGCGTGTATTTGGTTAATCGAAAACGCATTAGATCCCATGCCCGGGGTGCTGTCTGCCAATGTTAACCTTTCCGGAAAACGCCTAAAGCTGCGTTGGGACAATACAAAAATACAATTATCTACGATCTTGCAAAAATTAGGCAAGATTGGTTATGCCGCGTTACCTTTTGACCCAGAGCTTTCGGAAGGTCAGTTATATCGACAAAACCGCACACTATTGTACCGAATTGGTTTTGCCGGTTTTTCAGCAATGAATCTAATGTGGATTTCTATTGCGCTCTATTCCGGTGCTTCTGAAGGAGAGTTTCGAACACTGTTTTACTGGATTGGTTTTTTTCTCGCCACACCTACTCTATTTTATTCAGGATACCCTTTTCTAAAAGGTGCTTGGCAAGGAATTCGTGCATTTTATCCCACAATGGATCTCCCAATCGCCATTGGGGCTATCAGCACTTATCTCTATTCGAGTTACATTACCTTTGTAAACGACCAAAGCGGCGTGTATTTTGACACCGTTGTTAATTTTTTGTTTGTCATTTTAGTAGGAAGATTTTTAGAATCTTCATCTCGTCGCAAAGCAGTAGCTTCCACTCGGAGAGTAATTGATTTACAACCCCGAGGGGCCACCATTTTAAGAAATGGCCAAGAGGTGACGGTTCCTATTGAGGCAGTACAAATAGAAGAAATAGTATTGGTCAGGCCGGGTGCTCGTATTCCCGTCGATGGCGTGATATTACAAGGAAATAGCGAAGTAGATGAATCTTTATTGACTGGAGAATCTATACCAGTTGAAAAACAGGTTGGGGATTCTGTTTGCGCGGGGAGCATGAATCATTCTGGCGCATTGCAAATTCAAGTACGTAGCACACTTCAAAATACAGCATTAGGACGTATTCTAAACCTTGTAGAAGAAGCACAATCTAGTAAAGCACCCATTCAACAAATTGCGGATCAGATCGTTCCTTGGTTCGTAATCGTTACGTTGTTATTAGCTGCTTTTACCTTTTGGTGGCACAGTGGTTTTTCTGTAGCCCTGATGGCGTCGACTTCCGTTTTGGTAGTGACTTGTCCTTGTGCTTTTGGCCTTTCGACTCCCATGGCCATCGCAGTTGCTTCTGGATTAGGTGCACGTCATGGCATTCTAGTGAGGACAGGCGCAGTCTTAGAATTATTGTCCAAAGTCACTCAAATCGTTTTCGACAAAACAGGCACTCTAACGGTCGGCCAAATAGAAGTACATTCTGTAATTTCCGCCGTTGGTATTGAACCGAATGAAGTTCTTCGCCGTGCAGCGGAGATTGAGTATTTTTCTGAACATCCTATTGCCAAAGCCATTCTAAAAGAAGCTAGAGAATTACATTTTAGGGTTCCGGTAGAAGATTTTCATAATTTTCCTGGACGAGGTATTCGCGCAAAAACGGGAAAAGAATACGTTACCTTGGGAAACTCAACTTGGCTCGAACAACACGGTGTAACTTTAGAACCTTCTCTCTCAAAACACGTAACTGATTTTGGGAGTATTGGGTGGGTTCGTGTGGCGGTTGGAAAACAGGAAATAGGGATTATTGGGCTTACAGATCAACTGCGTCCAGATGCAAAAACATTGATAGAATCTCTTCAAAAAGATGGAATTCAAACTACTATCATGAGTGGCGATCGTCAATCTGTGGTTTTATCCATTGCCAAAGCTCTTGGTGATATAAAAGTATATTCAGAAATGTCGCCCGAAGATAAAGCACGTGCCATCGAGAAATTACAACTCTCTAAAGAAGTAGTAGCCATGGTTGGGGACGGTGTCAACGATGCACCTGCCTTAGCCCGTGCAGATGTGGGAATTTCTTTAGGATCTGGTGCTGACGTATCTCAAGCCAACGCTGATTTAGTTTTGATTTCAAATGAACTCGGCAAAATTCGCCAAGCAATTCAACTTTCTAGGGCTACATTGCGTATTGTACGACAAAACATTGGTATTTCTATTTTGTACAATACTCTTATGATTCCGTTGGCGATGGTTGGTTTAATTACTCCATTGGTTGCTGCAGTTGCAATGCCAATCAGTTCATTATTGGTGATCGGAAATGCAATGAGAATCCAAACTGTATTTTCTAAAGAAGAGAAAAAAGCGTGGAAGTAATTTGGGCACTGATTCCAGGGATGATCTTTTTTGGATTGATTATGGTGGGAGTGTTAATTTGGGCAGTCCGCGGAGGAGAGTACGATGACTTAGAAGGAGACGCCAACAGGATTCTACTAGATGATGAAGACTCTAATTTTCGGTAGGTTTCAAAAATCTAACTAGATTTTCAAATTTGTCCAATGGTACGTATTGAAAAATAGGAGAGGTTTCTTTCTGAATGACCACATCTAGTCCTATTTTTGGATACAACCAATGCATTGAGTCCCTTTCTTGAATAATCTTTTCTGGTTTCCCAAAACGGCTTTCTATTTGTGTTGGTTGGAGAAAGATTTTTGGCAAGTAAGTGATGTTGATGATAGGTTGATTCCTGACCCAAGCAAAGTCTTCTGAACTAAGTGAAATTCTTTTTGTTCTCTCTGGTAATTTTTCTAATCGGGCTCCGCGATTATAGAGTGCTTCCAAATGATCTTCTGGAACATGAATCTCAGCAATAATACTTGCGGTAAGTCCAGCGAGTGAAATATCTCTGAAATATCCTTCTAATGTTTTTTTTTCTCCTGCAGACACGAACAGGCCAATTTCACCATCAAAATGTAGCTTGCGTTCTAATTCGGAAAAAGGACTTCTTGCTAATGTGATTCCAAAGACTCGAGTGAACCCTTCTATAATTTGTACATTCCAAGGCAATAATTCGTTTTCTATTTCTCGTTTTGGTTGCAAAAACACGATGCAAACCGTGATAACAACCGCGCCAAGTAAAACCTTTTTTACCATGCACTCACTCTACTTCTTCAGTAATTTTTAGGTAACGAGCAGTAGCCCAATCTGGTAAAATCCCGTGACGTGCCTGATGCAGTGCATCTGATTCAATCGCAATGAGTATGAGTATGCATATCATGGTGGGTAATAACCCAAAACCTCCGAGCACTGCATACACCATAATTTCAGAAAAATTAAAATAGGCACGCAACACCGTGCCTACTATTAGAAAGGAACCCAAAACACCTAAAACTAGAGCAAACAAACGTGTCCAACGTGCACTAATCTGCCAATGGCACATTACGTACCAGGGGTCTATTTGTAGTGACCGCTTTGCACGCCACAACGTGTACGATAAAACAGACACTGACAGGATAGGAACCATGCCAAGCAAAATCGGGAAAGTACGGACTACAGATAATCCTACAACAAAGACAAAAATATGGTTGAACACGAGATTGATAAGAAAAATCTCATGTGGATGGGTCGCTTTTTTAATTTGATCAGCAGAAATATTGTATTTCATGGCGTGAGCTAAGAGAACTGGACGTTAGTATGGTCTAAAAAACACAACACGGTTATTATACTACAGTCAAGGGGGAGCTATGTCCATGCAGTTCACGAGTGTTTTATCTGCTTTTTTGATGGGATTGTTGGGGTCTATTCATTGTGTTGGCATGTGCGGAGGGATCGCAGGTGCATTGAGCATGCGCATTGCGCCAGAAGTTCGTTCTAAAAACCTTTTGTTATATCTATTGACTTACAACTTTGGTCGGATCCTCACGTACACATTTGTAGGTGCATTGATTGGCTTGTTGGGGAATCAATTTGTGACTTGGTTACCAGAGCCTCGCAAAGTCAGTCTTTACGTTTCTGGTGCATTCATGATTGGATTGGGATTATATCTGGGTTCTTGGTGGCCTTCCTTTGCTTTGCTAGAAAAAGCAGGAGCAAAACTGTGGCGTTGGATCGCGCCCTTAGATCAATATTTCTTTCCGGTAAGCAGTCCGTGGCGCATGTTAGGAGTAGGTTTAGTGTGGGGTTGGTTGCCTTGTGGCCTGGTCTACACGGCATTGACCCTAGCATTAGCAGCTTCCTTAGATTCTCCTAGTCGCTCTGCGTTGCTCATGTTTGCTTTTGGGCTAGGTACTTTGCCTGCTCTAGTAGCCACAGGCAGTGCAGTGTACGGTATTGGAAAAATCACCCAACAGCTTTGGGTGCGGAGAGTAGCTGGTATTTTGATCATTTTGTTCGGAATATATGGGATGCTCATGCCTCACGCAGGTCATGGAAACCACGGAAGCCCTTCTCAACACTCCACGACCGAGCAAACCCAACACGAACACCCCACCCATGAGCACATAGGTGATCAACAGCACCAACACCACTAGTGCTGCACTCTCTCAAATTTGTAGGTAGAATGTAGCGTGTCGAATCCAATACAAGCACGTTTACTCTTAGGGGATCAAGGTGCTTGTGTCCTGTTACCTTACTATTTGGGAGGTTGCGGTTTTCCTCACTTGAGGGGTTCCGCCTACACGTTTCATGAAAAGAAAGATTATCTCTTTGGGTACACTTTTGGCAGTAAGTTGCGTTGTTCAGGCAGCTGGAGATCCAGTGGCTGGAAAAGAAAAGGCTGCAGTTTGTGGAGCCTGTCACGGAGCAGATGGCAATAGCGTAGTTCCAACGTTTCCGAGACTCGCAGGTCAATCTGAAGAGTATTTAGCGAAACAATTAAAGGAACTTAAAGGAGGTGTCCGAAAGGATCCCATCATGTCTTCGCAGACGGCTGCAATTAATGAGGCCGATATCCCAAATCTAGCAGCATATTTTGCCAGCCAAAAACATGTTGCCGCTACAGAAAGCAGCAATAAGGAATTGTTTGCGCGTGGCCAAAAACTGTTCATGGGTGGAAACACTGCTGCTAGTGTTCCGGCTTGTGCTAGTTGCCATGGGCCAAACGGTGCAGGCAACCCTGCAGCTCACTTTCCGTCATTGGCCGGACAACATGCCGGCTACATCACGACTCAACTTCAACGTTTCAAGAGTGGCGAACGCGCTAACGATCCTAATCGTATGATGCAGGATAGTGCTGCACGCATTTCTACTGAGGAAATGAAAGCAGTTGCAGAGTTTATTGCACATCTCGCGCCAACTCCGTAATCTAAAAAAGTTCGGAGGGCTTCATGAACAAGTTGGTAGCTGCGTTACTTTTTGGTTTCTCCTCATGGGTGGCCGTGGCACTCGAGGAGGGTTTTGATTACCAGTTGATTACTCCTCCTGTGCCTACTCAAAACCAAGTCTCAGGTCGAGTAGAAGTGGTTGAGATGTTCTGGTACGGCTGTCCTCATTGTTTGCATTTTGAGCCCATTCTTTCAAAATGGGAGGCTCACCGATCTCCAAATGTTGATTTCATTCGCATACCCGCTGTCTTTCAAGACCCTTGGGAGCCATTGGCACGTGCTTTTTATA
Source organism: Gammaproteobacteria bacterium (assembly GCA_963575665.1). Taxonomy (GTDB): domain Bacteria; phylum Pseudomonadota; class Gammaproteobacteria; order CAIRSR01; family CAIRSR01; genus CAUYTX01. The sequence continues at coordinate 29,540 of CAUYTX010000222.1, forward strand.
CGGCAGAGATTCTTGGGGTATTAGATCGGCTCCATACTCCTCTTTTTGAGGCCGTGCAAATACAACACCGTAGGCTCGAACAAGATTCGGACATACGTGCGTTCTTTATTGAGCAAGGTGTAAAGGCGGAAGATTTCGATCGTGTTTTCCGTTCCTTTGGGGTAGAAAACCACATTCGACGAGCAAAAGACTTGAGCAAACGATATGGGATTGATGGCGTACCGTCCATGATCGTCAACGGGAAATATCGCACGAGTGGGACCTTGACTGGTGGACTCGAAAAAGTACCCCTTGTCGTAGACGCCCTAGTCCAAAAGGAACTGGCTAATGCTCCGAAGGCTACGCCGTAAAATCTGTGATACAGCCTAAAAAATCACGGATCCAGACTCGGGTACGATTTGCCAAAAGGGTCTTACCCCGTGTGCAGGGGACGGAGGTACGTCTTCGTCTCCTGAGTTACAACATCCAGACTGGGATCGCGACCACACGGCCGCACCACTACATTACTTACACGTGGCGCCACTTCCTGCCTCATGCAGAAACAATAGGCAATTTAGACAGCATCGCTTCTCTAATTACCCCTTACGATGTAGTAGCTCTCCAAGAAGTAGATGCCGGCAGCCTCCGGACTAATTTTATCAATCAAATTCAGTACCTTGCCCACCAGGCTGGGTTTCCCTATTGGCATTGGCAGACCAATCGAGACCTTGGGAAGTTCGCACAAGTTAGTCTTGGAATCTTAAGTCGTTTAGAACCTACAGAGATTCGGGGCTATCGATTACCTGGTGCCATTCCTGGACGTGGGGCACTCATGGCTCGCTTTGGAGATGGCCCAGAAGCATTAGTTCTGTTTGTCATTCACCTTGCGCTGGGTCGACGAAGCCGACTGCGCCAGCTTGCCTATCTAACAGAGGCGATTAACCAATACCGAAATGTCATCTTGATGGGAGACATGAACTGCCAAAGTAGCAGTCCAGAGATGCAAAAACTCCTAGCGAACACTCAGTTACGCAAACCAGGAAAGGGCTTACACACCTTTCCAAGTTGGCGTCCCAACCGCCATATCGATCACATCTTAGTCAGCCACTCCTTACAAGTAACGCAAGAAGCGGTTTTACAAAAATCCCTATCTGACCATCTTCCTATGACGGTAGAAATCCTGGCACCCATTCACCTAGCACCAGGCTATTTACAGAACCGTCCCTACTGCATCATTGGGCCAAATCGCTAGGTTTCATACTTAGGCGGATACGTCCTTGCTTGTCTACTTCCATGACTTTGACCTGTACGATCTCTCCTTCTCGGAGTTTGTCGCTCACTTTCTGAACACGTTCGTTCGAAATTTGGGAAATGTGTACTAAACCATCTCGCCCGGGCATGATCGTGACAAAAGCCCCAAACTCCATCAACTTGATTACTTTTCCTTGGTAGATCTTACCAACCTGAGCATCAGCGGTGATCTCTTCAATACGCCGCTTTGCCTCTTGTGCTGCTTTGAGATCTACGGCAGCGATTTTGATCAATCCATCATCAGTAACGTCGATGATCGCTCCAGTTTCTTCCGTGAGCGCGCGAATCATGACTCCACCTTTTCCAATTACGTCCCGAATCTTGTCAGGATGGACACGCAAGGTGATGATTCGTGGTGCATATTGAGACATTTCCTCCCTAGTTTTTTCTAAAACACGGTTCATCTCTCCCAAGATGTGAAGACGACCATCCCTAGCTTGTGCCAAAGCACGTTCCATGATTTCCCGCGTGATACCCTCGATCTTGATGTCCATTTGTAGCGCAGTGACCCCTTCTTGGGTGCCTGCCACCTTAAAATCCATATCACCAAGATGGTCTTCATCTCCGAGGATGTCAGTCAGAACAGCATACTGATCGCCCTCTTTGATTAATCCCATGGCAATGCCGGCTACAGGCGCACGAATCGGCACCCCTGCATCCATTAAAGCAAGGGAAGAACCGCACACACTGGCCATCGAACTAGAACCGTTTGATTCTGTAATCTCAGAAACCACACGGACGGTGTAGGCAAACTTACTCATGTCTGGCATGACTGCCTGAATACCACGTTTTGCCAAACGCCCATGCCCAATCTCGCGACGCTTCGGGGTGCCTACTTGACCAGTTTCTGCCACTGCGTAGGGTGGAAAGTTGTAGTGGAGCATAAAAGGCTCTTTGCGCTCCCCCTCGATCGCATCAATGATCTGAACATCACGAGGAGTGCCTAAGGTGGCGACCACGAGTGCCTGAGTCTCTCCACGAGTAAACAACGCAGAACCATGAGTGCGAGGTAATACGCCTACCCGCGCAGTAATCGGTCGAACCGTTCTGGCGTCCCGACCGTCAATACGTGGCGCACCTGCCAAGATTTGCCCACGCACTACTTGCCGTTCTAGTTTTTCAATGCCTGTACGCACCACATTTTCAGGAAAGCGTGGCGTATCCCCACCACTCAGGAGTGTGAGCAATTCGGCACGTTCCGCAGCTACTCGTTCTTGCCTAGCTAACTTTCCTGGAATCCGATAAGCACTCCGGAAAGCCTCCATTCCGTTGGTTCTAACCGCAGCAAAAGCTTCCGCGTTTGTTTCTGGAGGAGACCATAACCGAACAGTAGGTTTTACAGAAGCAGCTAACGTCCGAATCTGCTGGATCACTTGCTGCATCTGCTCATGCCCATACGTCACTGCACCGAGCATGATAGCTTCTGATAGTTCATTGGCTTCCGACTCAACCATGAGCACTGCACTTTCAGTGCCTGCTACCACTAGGTCGAGTTTAGAATCCTTTATTTGCTTAGCAGTGGGATTAAGGACATAACCCCCATTCAAGTAGCCGACTCGTGCGGCACCAAGCGGCCCATGAAAAGGCAACCCAGAAATTGACAAGGCAGCAGAAGCACCGATGATGGAAAGAACGTCTGGATCGATACTGGGATCCAAAGACATGACAGTCGCAATCACCTGTACTTCGTAATTAAACTCTTTTGGAAACAACGGGCGAAGAGGGCGGTCAATTAAGCGAGAAGTCAAGGTCTCACGTTCTGAGGGACGGCCCTCGCGTTTGAAAAAACCACCCGGTATTTTTCCTGCGGAGTAAGTCCGCTCTTGGTAGTGTACGGAAAGCGGGAAAAAGTCTTTGCCCACTACCGGTTCTTTGGCACATACGACGGTGACTAGCACTGTGGTATCACCTAAGCTGGCAAGCACTGCACCTGTAGCTTGGCGGGCGATTTCTCCAGTCTCTAAAGTAAGGGTATTTGCGCCATAAGGGAAGGCGATTGAAGTCACTCGATGAATTTCCTTTTTTAGAGCTGAGCAGGGCTATTTGCGAAGGTTGAGTCGAGAAATGAGCGCGCGATAACGGTCATCATTCGCTTGCTTGAGGTAATCCAATAACTTTCGACGTTGGCTAACCAAGCGAAGTAAGCCCTGACGCGAGTGGTGGTCATGGACATGGGTTTTGAAGTGTCCAGTAAGGTGTTCGATGCGCCCCGACAGCAAGGCTACTTGAACTTCAGTAGAACCAGTATCTGAATCGGATCGACGATGTTCTTGGACAATCTTGCTCTTCTGTGCTGCATTAAAAGACATGTGTAGGAAACTCCGAAAAGGTACGAAACCAAACTGGTTATTCTAAAGCAAAAATTTCATTTTTGAAAAGATATCTATACCAAGGTACAATCTGTGCAGTGAGAACATCGATTTTTTGTTTTAGAGCTTTTTACAGGGCACATCGCCATCCCACTTTGTCGAACAATGCTAGGTATACATCGCATGTATCTTGATCTCGTGCTTCGTTACGTCTTTGTTTTTCTAGCAATCTTTCCTTCTCTGGCAGAACCAGTTGTACGGGAACCTATCTCAGTGGAGCCTGGGCAAACCTTGTTCGGAGTTGCGACCAAGACTCATTCAAAAAAGGAGGGGAACCTTTGGCAATGGGCGATTGCCTTGCAACGAGCGAATCCAGAGGCATTTTTTTCTCCTAACATCAATGCACTTCGTTCTGGAGTAAAACTTCATTTACCTTCAGGGCTAATGCCTTCTGCCGAAGAAGCACGTGCAGAGGTAGAGCGGCAAAACCTTGATTGGAGAAGTTCCTCAAAACAACCAGAAGCTCGTTCAAAACCTACTCCTCAGGTAGCGACTTCACCTACTAACTCAGTGACACCTACTCGTTCTAGTCCTCCTGTGCCTATTGAGGCAGTGATAACTTCTCCTACTGTTGTGTCGTCTGTTTCTCCACCCGATCACCTAGTGCCTTCTGAACCTGTTACCCCAAGCACTGCAACAACTATTCCTCCTTCTAATAAAATCACTCTTACTAAACCTGAACCTAAACCTGAAGTAGCTGCTTCTACTGAGCCCAACTTGGACTGGTTGGAACTCACACAAGAAGCACGTAAGCAATGGAGCATTTTACCCGTGCTAGGGGACCGAGCAAAACTGCGATTAGTGGCAGAATGGTTGGGAACCCCTGGAGAACCTCGTAAGAAAATCCTCGCGCTGATTCCAAAAGAATCGGAAAGTTATAGTGCTGCTACTTCAGAACTGATGAAGGTACTACGTGAAGACCAGTTGTCTGCAGAGATCACCTTAGTTTATTGGGACAAAAAAGATGCACTGATAAAATCAGCAATCAAAAATGCAGAGGAAAACGCTTTTGATCTAATTATTTCAATGGGATCTGAATCCGCTGCGTTTTTGCACACCCATTACCGTGGTGGTTCTTTGCCTGTGGTTACCGCGATTGCAAAAGATCCAGTTTTACTTGGACAAATGCCTGATTACCAACAAGGAAGCAAGAGCAATATTGCTTATACCTCACTCAACGTCCCTGTTGATTTACAAATTAACTACCTGAAAGATATCAATGCAAGGCTAGAGAATGTAGCAGTGATCTATGATAGTAAGCATGCTCAAGTTGTTGCAACGGAAGTCCATCCAATGCAGAAACGTTTGACTGAGCTTGGGATGCGATATATTGACGTACCAGTACTCGAGAGCCCTAATATTCTTGAAGAATTACAACAGGCTACTGAAAATGCAGTGAAAATCATGGTTCGAACAGACCCAACCCTTGAAAAGAGTGTATTTTGGGTCACCAGTAGCACCATCGTTTTTACGAACACAGATCCTATCAACCGAGGGGCAGGGAACGTTCCTGTCATTGGTGGCATACCCAACGCTGTTTCCGAAGACGAAGACAGTGTAGCTTTAGCCATTGGAATCGACCGAAGAAACAATGCACGACTGGCGAGCTTATATGCAGTTCGGATCTTGCGAGGAGAAGCCAAGCCAGGAGATCTAAAGGTGGGCGTAGTAAAACCACCTGATATTGCCATCAATTTTAAGGTGGCACAAAAAATCGGACTCAAAATTCCTTTTGACCTCTTCGAGGGAGCTTCTTTTATTTATGATTATTCTGGGAACCCGCAACGAAAATTTGGGCGAGTTATCTCGGCAGGAAAGTAGTCACGTCGCTCACTCCGCTGGACGGAGTGCTTTAATCATTAGTTTACCAATTGTCGTTATTTTGGCACTTACGTTGCTGCTTCTTCAATTCATTGGATACGCAGAAGCAAAACGTAAGCATCTTAATTTTGAAATTCAGCGGTTAGCAACTCAAGCTGAAATTATAAAACACACCTTTGATCCACACTTACAGGCGGGTTTACCCCTAGCAGAGTTTAGCGGATTTGCAAACCAAAGCGCACGCCTCTTATCTTCGGATTCGAGCATCGAAAATATCCAAGTATTCGATACACACGCTCATTTGGTTTTCTTCAATTCCTCGCCACGTATCCAGCAAGATCGCTTAGTAAAGGATCTGAAAAACCGCCGTTATGATGCTGCTAAATTTGTCCTAAAACTCGAAGGAAAAGTACTCGAATCTGAAGAATCATTTCGGGTGGTCGTGCCGTTGGAAAGTCGTTTTGGTTCAGCAGGTGAAGTATTGATTGAGGCTAATAAAGAAGATCTTTTAGAACTCCTCAATCAAAAATTTGAGATTGTTTTTTACGTATTTTTAGGATTGATTGCGGGATACATTGTATTGGTCTCTATTCGCCGAGGGCCTTTGGCGCGGAGTTCTGTCCGGCAGACTTGGTTAAAAGTAGGTTTCATCATCAACTTTCTTATTATGGCATCGGTAACCGTGGGAGCAATTTTTCATATCTATGAACACGGGGCTCGCGCAAGTGCGCACGCCATGGCAGAGTCAATGTCTGGAAGAATTAGTGCTATTTTAGAACTTGGTATTGCTTTACCAGATATTGCTCGACTTGAGGAAACCTTCTCAGCCTACCAACATAGCAACCCGGATATCAATCGTCTTTCTCTAATTGTCAACGGCAAGACATTCGTGGACACCGATCCTAAGGCACCAGGTTCTTCTTATGTACCTCCTCCATACAGTTTTAGCCACATTTCGGTTTTGCCAGAACATCCAGGAGGAAAAGATTTTGAAGTAGCAGTGACCATTCCTACCAAAATAGTATTTAATGCCATTTGGAGCAGTGCTAAAGCTTTCGTGGTGCTTTTGGTCGCGTGTGGGTTGATATCCTTTGTTTTCCTGGACGGTGCGGCTGCTTTAATGCAAATGGGAAATTCTGATGAAACACATGGAACAGATGAAAACAGACGATTTCAAATGGGGCTGAACTTAGTCAAACCTGCCTATTTTTTAATTGTTTTTGTGAATGCACTTTCTGTTTCCTTTTTGCCTCAATTAGCCGCAAAATTTGCCGCACAATCTGGTTCCTCCTGGGCTACTACCAGTCTTCCCTTTAGCTTGTTCTACATCTGGTTTGCTTTAGTTCTTATGCCTTCCGGAAGTTATGCCGAGCAGGGCAATTTGAAAAAGCTTATGGCTGTTGGATATATTGCAGAAACCATTGGACTGGTCTTGGCTGCCTCTTCTGCTACTTTTTGGATGCTCACACTAGGTCGGGTCTTTTCTGGCATTGGCCAAGGGGCTTTTTTAATTGGCTTGCAGTCCTATGTACTAGCAGTTACCCCTAAAGGCAAGCAAACTCAAGGTGCGGCGGTTAAAGTAGTGGGAAGAAATGCAGGCATGGTTGCTGGTACCTCAATAGGTGCACTTCTTTATGCGTATCTGGATTACAGTACGCTATTTACTATTTCTTCGGTGATTACCATAGGTGCCAGCATCTTTTTGTGGGCTTTGGTGCCTCCTGTTGAAGAAATTACACTGAGAGTGCAACGCTCTAGTGAATACACTGGGATGTGGAAACGATTTTTCTTGGTCATCAAGGATTTAGAATTCATGTTGACCATGTTACTTGTAGGCCTTACCTCTAAAATTGCGGTGGCAGGTGTAGTGATGTTTGCAGTACCCCTCATTATGACGCGTCAAAAGTTTGGGAGTGAAGACATTGGATTAGCTCTAATGGTGTTTTACATCACTTCTTTATTTATGACTTATTGGATTTCTGCCAGAGTAGACCGTTCTGGAAAAACACGTTTTGTTTTGTCGGTTAGCGCGTGGGTAGGAGGGATTGGAATGGTGATGCTCGGCTTAATTTGGGCGAGTACTTGGACTGCAGGACATGCATTGCCAGGTGGGGAGCAAATGAGTGCCTTTGGCATTAGTTTTCAACACTTTTTAGAAATACATGACCTCGACGCGCTCCGTCAAGTATTGATGTTGTTTTTTGTTGGATTGATTGGGATTTCCAACGGTCTTTCTACTGCTCCAGAGCTAACTCATATTGTTAAAACACCCGTGGCAAAACGCCAAGGTGGTAAATCAGTGAGTGCTACCTACACCTTTATTGAGCGTGGGGGGCATGTACTTGGGCCAGTGGTGATGGGTTATTTACTGACCGTTAGCCAACAAAATTCAGTGGCCATTGCTTTGTTTGGTGTTGTGATGATTATAACAGGCATTCTGTTCCAATTAGTTTCACGAAGTTCATGAGGACAAGTATATGCGATATAAAGTCCTGATTTTTGATTGGGATGGGACGCTCCTAGATTCAGAAGCCCACATCGTTTCTTGTTTTCAAAAAGCTGCTGAAGATATTGGTTTACCTTCGCTAAGTAGTTCGGTAGTCCGGGATATCATTGGCCTTGGGTTGTTCGAAGCTGTAATAAGGCTTTTCCCAGGTTTGGAGCCACCACGTCAATCTTCTTTCGTGGAACGTTATCGCCATCATTATTTTTTAGATCAGGCACCGTCTGTTCTTTTTCCAGGAGTAAAAGAGACACTCCAATTATTTCATAATGATGGATATTGGTTAGCAGTAGCTACTGGAAAAAGTCGACGTGGTCTTGATCTTGCTTTGCAAGAGACTGGGCTGTTGCCTTTGTTTTCTGTTACCCGATGTGCCGACGAAACCTATTCAAAACCTGATCCAACCATGCTGTTTGAGATTTTGCAAGAACTTTCTTTGCGTACTGCAGAGGCAATCATGGTAGGTGATACGGTATACGACATGGAAATGGCAGAGCGAGCCAGAATGGATCGAGCGGCTGTAACCTACGGTGCCCATGAGGTAGAACGATTGGTACGTTGGGATCCACTCGCCTGTTTTCAAAAATTTCCTGAATTTCGCGATTGGTTGCAACAGCAACGGTAGATTTGGAGAAAAGCATGTTCCCTGGTACGGTAATGTTAGATGTGGCAGGATTAACGCTCACGGAAGAGGATCGGACGATTCTCAAACATCCTCAAGTAGGTGGGGTCATTCTTTTTTCTCGAAATTACCAGTCAGTTGAACAACTTCGTTCTTTGGTAGCTGAAGTTCATACAATACGCAATCCAAGTTTGTTGGTTGCAGTCGATCAGGAGGGAGGTCGGGTACAACGCTTCCGAGAAGGGTTTACTCGTTTGCCTGCGGCCGCTCGTTTTGGAAAAATATACGACAATGACCCTGACCGCGGAAAATATCTTGCAGAGTTAGCAGGATATATTATGGCAGCAGAGTTGCGTTCTGTAGGCGTAGATTTCAGTTTTGCCCCTGTTTTAGATTTGGGTCGAAGTATGAGTACTGTAATTGGAGATCGTGCCTTTCATGCTACTCCTAATGGGGTAATTGAATTGGCTCACGCTTTCATTCTAGGTATGCGACGTGGTGGAATGCCGGCGGTTGGCAAGCACTTTCCGGGGCATGGCGCGGTAGCCGCAGATTCACATATAGACATGCCGGTGGACACCCGATCTTTTGAAGAAATTTCTAAAACAGATTTACAGCCTTTTCAGATGTTATCTAAAGATCTCATGGGAATGATGCCCGCCCACGTGGTCTATTCTGAGGTAGATGCATTACCTGCAGGGTTTTCTCGTTTTTGGTTGCAGGACATATTGCGAAAAAAAATTGGTTTTTTGGGAACAATCTTTAGTGATGATCTTTCGATGGTGGGTGCAGAAAGGGCAGGGGACTACGCGGCACGCGCACGAGCAGCGCTTTCAGCGGGATGTGATGTGCTTTTGGTGTGTAACCAACGTGGGGGAGCGAAAAAAACTTTACAAAGTCTGTCATAGCGGATCTTTAAGAAAACATATCAAACACACGAGCCTAGCCCATGTCTTCTCTCGTTTTAGGTTCTACATCTCCGTTTCGCCGAGAATTATTAGCCCGTCTTGGGCTACCCTTTGAGTGTAGAGCACCTGAAGTGGATGAAACCACTTTACTGGATGAAACACCCATTGCTTTGGTGCAACGCTTAGCATTGGCCAAAGCGCAATCTGTTGCAAGACATTACGAAGATGCCTTAGTAATCGGGTCTGACCAAGTAGCTGTATTGGATGGTCGAGCCATCGGAAAACCTAAAGACCACACCCACGCTGTAGCACAACTCACTGCTGCTTCTGGCCGACGAGTCGAATTTATCAACGGTTTGTGTTTATTGAAAACTTCTACCGGGCAAACCTGGAGAGAGGTAATTTCCTACGCGGTAGTCTTCCGTTCTCTTTCAGAAGATTTGATCGAACGGTATTTGCAAAGAGAAAAACCTTATCAGTGCGCAGGTTCTTTTCGATCAGAAGCCCTTGGCATTGTCCTGTTAGAACGTTTAGAAGGCGAAGACCCGAACGCACTCATTGGACTCCCGCTAATTCGTTTGATCCGAATGTTAGAAGCGGCGAGAATTTTTGTAATCTGACTTACAAAATAGCTCGCTGCTCCTTTCTCTTTTCAAGAGATTCCGTCATTTGCGCCAAACGTTCCTTTTCCTTTTTCACTACCTCGGTTGGCGCACGCTGTAAGAAGTCTTGATTAGACAATTTTGATTCGGCCCTTCCAACTTCCTTCTGTAGGCGTTCTATTTCTTTATCAAGGCGTGCTCGTTCTACTGAAATATCTAGGAAACCTGTCACGGGAATTAAGATTTGCAGAGAACCCACAAGGGCAGTCGCAGCAGGAGGCACACTCGTACCTTCTAGGAGCCAATCAATAGTACCCAATCGTGCTAATGCTGATAAGAACATGCGGTGTTTTTCTACGCGTTCATGATCTGTTTCTGTGCCATTTTGTAATAGGATAGGCAACTGTTTAGAAGGAGAAATATTCATTTCACCGCGAATGTTGCGGATCCCTAAAATAAAATCCATTACCCAACGCATTTCAGATTCTGCTTCTACCTCTATTCGGTTTTCATTGGCAATCGGATAAGTTGCTAACAAAATCGTTTTTCCGGTGCCACCTAGCAGCGGAGAAACTTTTTGCCAAATCTCTTCTGTAATAAAAGGAATGATCGGATGTACCAAACGCAAAAGCATTTCCAAGACTTGTAGCAAAGTTCGCCTTGTTCCACGTGGTTCCATTTCTTGCCCGGAAAGAACTGGTTTCGAAAGCTCTAAATACCAGTCACAATATTCATTCCAAGTAAACTCGTATAATGCATTTGCAGCCAAATCAAAGCGATAACTGTCTAATGCCGTTTTGACACTCAAAATGGTACGTTCGAGTCTGGAGAGAATCCAGCGATCTGCTAAGTGTAGCTTTTCATGACCCGTCCCTAAATCCTGTCCTTCGGTATTCATGAGCACGTAACGTGCCGCATTCCAAAGTTTGTTGCAATAATTGCGGTAACCACCAATGCGACCCAATTCAAAATGAATGTCCCGACCAGTGCTGGCCAATGCTGCAAAAGTGAAACGTAGAGCATCGGTTCCAAAAGAAGGAATACCATTAGGGTATTCTTTCCGAGTGGCTTCTTCAATGCTGCGAGCCATTTCTGGTCGCATCAATCCTTGGGTACGTTTCGAAACAAGGGTTTCTAGGTCAATGCCGTCAATCAAATCAATAGGGTCTAAAACATTTCCTTTAGATTTTGACATTTTTTGGCCGTGGGCATCCCGGACGAGGCCATGGATGTACACAGTACGAAATGGAACGTCCCCCATAAATTTGAGTCCCATCATAATCATTCTGGCGACCCAAAAAAAGATGATGTCAAATCCCGTGACCAATACCGAAGTAGGATAAAAAGTAGATAATTCTGGAGTAGAATCTGGCCACCCGAGCGTAGAAAATGGCCACAATGCAGAGGAAAACCAAGTGTCTAACACATCCTCATCTTGATGTATTGGGAAATCAGGAGATAGTTGATATTTTTCCCGCACTGCTAATTCAGAAGAGGCTACGTATATTTTCCCAGCATTATCGTACCAAGCGGGAATGCGATGTCCCCACCAGATTTGCCGACTAATACACCAATCCTGAACATTGCGCATCCATTCAAAATAGGTTTTTGCCCAATTTTCTGGAATAAACTGCACTCGTCCTTCTTCTACGGCACGTGTTGCAGGCTCGGCCAGTGGGCCAACCCGGACATACCACTGATCGGTTAAGAATGGCTCAATCACGGATTGTGTTCGGTCTCCGCGCGGCACCGTGAGGGTGTGAGGCTGAACCTTTTCTAATAACCCAGCAGCTTCTAAATCGGCTACTACGCGTTTTCGTGCTTCAAAACGATCCATGCCACGGTACGTTGGCGGAGCATTCTCATTGATCCGAGCGTCCGGAGTTAACACATTGATGACTGGCAACTTGTGTCGTTGCCCAACTGCGTAGTCATTGAAGTCGTGGGCTGGCGTGATTTTGAGACAACCAGTTCCAAAAGAAGGATCTACGTAGGTATCTGCAATGACTGGAATTGTTCGCCCCGTGAGTGGCAACGAAACAGCTTTTACGAACCAATGTTGATAACGCTCGTCCTCTGGGTGGACTGCTACTGCAGAGTCTCCAAGTAAAGTCTCTGGGCGAGTAGTCGCAACGACCAAATATCCTTCCCCACCGGCCATGGGGTAACGAATGTGCCAGAGAAATCCATTTTCTTCTTGGGAAACCACTTCAAGATCAGAAACCGCAGTTCGCAGGATGGGATCCCAATTAACGAGACGTTTCCCACGGTAAATTAACCCTTCTTCGTAAAGTTGGACAAAAACTTCGGTCACTGCTTTGGAAAGCCCCTCATCCATGGTGAATCGCTCTCGCGACCAATCCACGGAGGCACCCATTCTGCGCAATTGTGCCGTGATGGTGCCACCAGAATACTCTTTCCATTTCCAAACACGACGTAAAAACTCTTCTCTTCCGAGAGAATGCCTCGTTTGCCCTTCAGTATTCAGTTGTCGTTCAACGACCATTTGGGTCGCGATGCCGGCATGGTCAGTACCTACTTGCCACAATGTGTTGTTGCCTGCCATGCGATTTTGGCGAATCAACACATCCATTAACGTGTCTTGGAAAGCATGTCCCATATGTAGGCTGCCGGTCACGTTCGGCGGAGGGATCATAATGCAATAAGGATCTCTTTTGCCCGTGGCCTGAAAATAGCCCTGCTCTTCCCAAACAGTTCGCCAATGTTTTTCAATAGCATGCGGATCGTAGGTTTTATCCATAAAAATTAGCCATACCCGAATTTAGCAAGTGCCTGTTCATCATCTGACCAGCCAGAACGAATCCGAACCCAAGTTTCTAGGTACACTTTGTTTCCAAAAATGCGTTCCATATCTTCTCGTGCTTCCCGACCCACTTGTTTGAGCACGCAGCCTTCTTTTCCAATCACAATGGCTTTCTGGCCCTGACGTTCTACCCAAATCACAACGCCTACCTGAGTGAGTTCTTCTTTTTCTATAAAACGCTCTACTTCGCAAGTCAGTGCGTAAGGTAATTCTTCTCCTAAATGACGAATTAACTTTTCCCGCACCAATTCCGCGGCTAAAAATCGGAGGCTACGATCCGTAACTTGGTCTTCTGGAAAATGAGGAATACCTTCTGGCAAATTGGGAATAATCAGCTCTTCAAGTCTTTTGACATTCTCTCCTGCCAAAGCAGAAATCGGCACAACGTGCAAAAATTCTCTTTTGGCCGAAACCTTTTGAAGATAAGGCAACAAGGTGCCTTTGTCGTGAACGCGATCGATTTTGTTGACCAAAAGAAACACTGGCACTTTGCAAGATGCTAATCGTTCTAAGACATCATTGTCTTCCTCAGTCCATTGCATTGCTGTAATAAGCCACAGCACGACCTTTATACCTTCTTCTAACACGGAGGAAGCCGTGCGATTGAGGTAACGACTCATGGCGCGCTTCCCTGCTTGGTGCAATCCAGGTGTATCTACGTAAATGACTTGAGCATCAGGTCGAGTGCAAATCCCGAGAATGCGATGGCGAGTGGTTTGTGGGCGTTTTGCAGTAATAGAGATTTTTTGCCCTATCAAACAATTCAGCAGGGTAGACTTTCCTACGTTTGGACGCCCAATAATAGCGACTGATCCACAACGGTAGTTTGCTGGTATAGAAATGATTTCTGGATTCTGGTTCATGGATCGGACAATGGGATGTGGAGAGTTTCAAGATAGGTAAGTGCCCGACGTGCTGCTTCCTGTTCAGCAATGCGACGACTGGAACCGACTCCATCAAAAGATTTATGAGTGTCACTCAGATAACATTCAACGTGAAAAACTTTTTCTTGTTCTGTTCCTGAAATAGAACACACTCGATATACTGGCAAAGTAAGATGTTGCGCTTGCAAAAGCTCTTGTAGACGGGTTTTGCAATCCTTAAGATCTTGCGAAGTAGGAAGGTTATTCAACAAAGGTTCTAACAACCGCAAAACTAATGCTTGGCAGGCTACCTGTCCACCATCTAAATACACTGCGCCAATCAACGATTCTAATGCATCTTCCAAAATGGAAGAGGGACTACTTTTTTTGTTATGAACTTCTCCCGTTCCCAACCAAAGATGCTGATTCAAATGCAAAGACTGTGCAATCCGAAATAAAGAATCTCCTCGGACTAAAAAAGCTCGCATCCGAGTTAATTCTCCTTCTTTGGCATCTGGAAACCGATGATAAAGAATTTCTGCAACAAAATATCCAAGAGCAGCATCCCCCAAAAATTCTAATCTCTCATTATGAACACCGTGGGCACTTCGGTGCGTAAGAGCGAGTTCGAGTAAACCTCTGTCTTCGAAAGAATACCCGATCGCCTTTTCGAGAGATTTAAATTCGAAGTTCAATTGATTTTTTGAGTATGTGAAAAAGAGACTACGGCATCCACATTGTAAAAAATGTGCTCACGTACTTCGTAATTCGTGATTAAGTACGATTCCCCATTTTTCAATTCAACTTTCATATGTTTAGTAGGATCTACGGGAACGTAATCACCAAATTCAACCTTAAGTCGACGCTGAACTTGTGCTAAAAATTCTTCTTTTGAATCGTTTTCACCCCTTAAGTGCATCGTTTCTAGGGATTTTATAAGCCGCATGTCTTCCATGTAAATGGGAACTAACTTTGCAGCGATAACAATAAAAAACCCAACCATGAATACGATGCCCATGGCACTGAAAAAACTCATTCCTTGCTGATTTTTTAAGGTTTTCATGGTTTTAATCGTTCCTATTTGTTTTTGTGAAATCTAATATTACTGAATGACACGCCCAATGCGCCACCAGCCAATGATGCCTTCGCTAGAAGCGTCCCAATTCATCCAAATGAAAAATGCTTTTCCAACTAAATTCTCTTCTGGGAGAGTTCCCCAATAACGACTATCTTTGCTGTTATCTCGGTTGTCTCCCATGACAAAGTATTGACCCGGAGGTACCACCCAATCACCTTCCATGGAAAGATGGCCCGGCGTAGTCAAAATCTCGTGATCTATTTCCCCGAGGTGCTCTTTGGAATGAGTAGCACCGGACATGACCGTTCCAGAACCAACACCTTGATAAATGTCAATCTGAGAAGATTCTACTTGTTTTCCATTGACATATAAGGTTTTATCTTTGTTGTGGTAACTGATCCTATCCCCGGGAAGACCAACAACCCGTTTAATGTAATCAATACTCGGATCTTCTGGATAACGAAATACTACGACGTCTCCACGAACAGGCTCCCCAATCGAAATAATCTTAGTATCCAATACTGGGAGCCGTATCCCGTAAGCAAATTTGTTAACTAAAATAAAATCACCAATTAACAACGTAGGCATCATTGAGCCAGAGGGAATGCGAAATGGCTCCACTAGAAAAGAACGCAATAGTAAAACTGTCAAAAGTACTGGAAAGAAAGAGTGTGCATTTTCAATTAGTGACGGCTCTCGGAGCAAACGAGAGACCTCTTCCGAATCTGCTGAAATCCCAGAAACCACTACACTCTCGGCAACTTTACGTCGACGAGGTAAAAGAAAAACAATGTCAAAAACCCAAATAAATCCAGTTAAAAAAGTAGCAAGCACCAATATGGTAGGAAAATCAATTTTCATCTTTGGCTTCCGAAGTTATTTTTTGCCCACTTGCAATACTGCTAAAAAGGCTTCTTGTGGGATATGAACCGCGCCAATCTGTTTCATGCGCTTCTTCCCTTCCTTTTGACGTTCTAACAGTTTTTTCTTTCGAGTAACGTCACCACCATAACATTTGGCCAATACGTTTTTTCGCATGGCCTTGACGGTGCTTCTGGCGATGATGTGTGCGCCAATGGCAGCTTGAATAGCCACTTCAAACATTTGCCTCGGAATAATCTCTCTCATCTTTTCTACTAAGTCACGACCCCGAGGATAAGCTTGCTCGTGATGTACGATAAGAGAAAGTGCGTCGACCCGCTCACCATTGATTAAAATATCGAGGCGAACTAATTGTGCCGCTTCAAATTTTTCAAAGTGGTAATCCATGGAAGCATAACCACGACTGATTGACTTCAAACGGTCAAAAAAATCCAAAACTACCTCGTTTAGTGGCAAATCATAAACCAAGGAGACTTGACTGCCGAGGTACTGCAATTTCTTTTGAGATCCCCGCTTTTCCTCACACAATCCGATGACTGCTCCGAGGTAAACCGGTGGAGTCAACAGGTTAGCTTGAATGATCGGTTCGCGCATTTCAGAAACACGACCCGATTCTGGCAACTTGGAAGGATTGTCTACTCGAACGGTCTCTCCTGAAGTGGTGATCACTTCATAGACCACGGTGGGAGCAGTAGTCACGAGGTCTAAATGATATTCACGCTCTAAACGCTCCTGAACAATCTCCATGTGAAGCAATCCAAGAAAACCACACCGAAACCCAAAACCGAGTGCCGTTGATGTCTCTGGCTCGTAAAACAGGGAAGCATCATTGAGTTTAAGTTTTCCTAGTGCTTCTCGAAAAGATTCGTAAGCGTCTGACTCAATCGGAAACATGCCTGCAAAAACATTGGGCTGAACCTTTTTGAAACCGGGCAAAGGAGCAGAGGCGGGATGATCCCCATCTGTCAGAGTATCCCCTACTGGGGCACCATAAATCTCTTTGATGCCGGCAATGACAAACCCCACTTCCCCAACCCCAAGACTTTCAGTGGGAGTTCTCTTTGGGGTGAAAACACCTACCCCTTCTACTTGGTAGGCACGACCACTGGACATGGCTCGAATCTTTTGTTTGGGAGATACCCGACCATGCATGACCCGAACGAGAGAAATCACACCTACGTAATTATCAAACCATGAATCAATAATCAGTGCTTGCAGTGGTGCCGTGGGATCACCAACAGGTGCGGGCAATCTTTCAACCAACTGTTCTAGCAAGGCATCCAGACCAAACCCAGTTTTGGCACTGACATGGACAGCATCCGTTGCCTCAATCCCTATAATTTCTTCAATTTCTCGAATGACCTTGTCTGGATCGGCATTGGGTAAGTCAATTTTATTAAGTACCGGGATAACTTCTAAACCCTGCTCTAGTGCGGTGTAACAGTTGGCAACGCTTTGTGCTTCGACACCTTGGGCTGCATCAACTACCAATAAGGCACCCTCGCAAGCAGCTAACGATCGAGAGACTTCGTAGGAAAAGTCAACATGCCCCGGGGTATCGATCAAATTGAGTTGATAAACTTGCCCACTTACGCTGACGTATTGGAGGCTCACTGCCTGTGCTTTAATCGTGATCCCGCGTTCTCTCTCTAGATCCATAGAATCTAAGACTTGAGTAGACATTTCCCGCTGAGTCAGCCCGCCACAACGCTCGATAAAGCGATCCGCCAAGGTAGATTTACCGTGGTCAATGTGGGCAATGATTGAAAAATTGCGAATATATTTCGGATCAAACACTGCTTGGAAGCCCACCCAACCCTAGAAAATCACACGGTAACAAAGTGTACGCGAATTTTGATTCATAGGAAACTATGGAACGAGACAAGGGATTGCTAAACAAGCTAGGAGTTACGCAGTTGAAAATATAAGTCTTTGATTTTTATAAAAATTTTGTTT
>CAUYTX010000223.1:0-2769 GCA_963575665.1 Gammaproteobacteria bacterium
ACCAGCGTGTAGATCCGTAGGAATCCCCGTCCTTTAGGGCGGGGAGGATGTCAAGTTGATTTAACACATGCAATCAGAACAAAAACATCACTTGCTACGCCTATTGACGTTGGCAGTTTCACCATTTCTTGCGTTAACCGTGATGGCCCGCCGTTGGTACACCTCCAGTTTGTCGACACGTTACTTTTTCGCGGCTGCAGATTATCCCCCATTTTTGGCACGAGGGGATGCGGCCGTTTTTTGCTTGTACCACGCGCGTCGTTTTTGTCGGGGAAAAGGTGTTGATGTAGGTGCTGGGAAATCGCCTTTTCCTGGTGCTAGAGTGATTGAGGATCGTCCAGACGAAAATGCTTACCACATTGACGAAAAAGATCAATCACTCGACTATGTGTTCTCTTCACACTGTTTAGAACATTTGTTTCGCTGGCAGGAGGCTTTGGCAGAATGGCACCGAGTCTTAAAACCAGAGGGAATCCTTTATCTTTATTTACCTCACCCTGCATGTCAGATGTGGCGGGTAGAGATTCTTAGTCATCACGTCTGGCAACCTGAACCAGACTCCTTAGCTACTTACTTAGAATCAATAGGTTTTGAGATTGTTGAATCTAGTGTATTTCCAGATGTTTACCTTTCTTTTTACGTGGTGGCAAAACGGGTTATAGCTAAATCAGCATAAAACGGTTAGACCGTATTCTGTGAAACCCCCTCCCGCCTTCGGCGTACTCGCCCTTGGCAGGGGGAGAGTTTTTAGAGTTTTGGCTCATCAAACTCCCCTCCTTAGTAAAGGAGGGGTGCCCTGCAAGGACGGGGTGGTTGGTTTTGATGTATTACCATTTTGTGGTTGTTTTAGCTATTTAAAGTATACGAACTGTTAAGTTTCCATTTGCCCAGTGGGCCCTCGCATGACAACCAAGCTATTGGAAAAAATCAATGCCCCTGGCCCAATCTCGGAGGTACTCGCAGGGGTGCACACGGCACCTGACTTACCTTCTGCACTTGCCTTGCGCAAAAAACTGAATTTTGGCGAATCAGTAGTCACTCCAGAAGGTTTTTGGTTGTCGCGTGGTTGGCTGCGAGTGAGCCACGTTTCGGATAAACATGCTGGGGTCTTGCTTCGCGAGCAAGAGATTCAATCCCTTCGGTCTGAGTTCCTCTCAGCAGAAACTAAAACTTCCGAAATTGAGTTAGCACTGCGGGAAGGGCAAACTCGTTTAGCAAATCTGGAACAAGATCGAGAAAATACCACGGCTCAGTTGCATGAGGCCACTCGGAATCAAGCCGAAATCGTAGCCAAGTTAGGCAATACGCGATCTAGGCTAGAACAAATACAGCTCCAGCGCGAAAGGATTCAACGCGAATTACAAGAAACCGCAGACCAGACCCAAGAGAACCTCCTCCAAGAAAAAGAAGTGCGGAATCGCCTACATGAGGCACTTCAACAGGTAGAAACTTTTTCCGAAAAACGGGAGCAAATCGAAAAGGAACGAGCAGAACGGCGAACTACACTGGATCAAATCAAAACTTTGGCCTCTTCTGAGAGAGAACGTGCTCACCGTTTAGCCTTAGAAACCCACACGTTAGAGAGTCGTCTTGCTGCTGCTCGCGCCAGTTTTGCTCGTGCTGAAGCACAAGTCTCTAAGTTGGCCTACCACAGTGCAAACTTGTCTCGTACCCTCGCAGAAATTCAGGTGCCCACGGAAGAATGGGAGAAACACCGAGCTAGGCACAAAGAAGCTGAAGAGATTTTGAGTCAGGCTAGAGTTCGAAAAGAATCTACTGAGCTTCGCTTGAGAGAATTATCTGAGTTATCCGATGAGTCAGAAGCGGAAGAAATACGTGAAGCACTCACTTCTGCACAAATGGCCTACCAAGAAATCGCAGTTCGGGTGAAAACCCTAGAAGAGCAAGCCACCGGAATGGAAATCTCTTTGCCAGAGGTGTTAGCCACTCTTCCACTAGAAGCAGAAGAAAAGACTTGGCAAGAACGATTGGATTCCTTAGGACGTCGTCTCCAGCGTGTTGGTGCGGTCAATTTGGCCGCCATTGAAGAACACCAAGCCATTTCCGAACGTGCTCAGGTCTTAGGAACCCAATGCGAGGATCTTCGGCAGGCAGTGGCCACATTGGAAGCCGCGATTCACCGAATTGATCGTGAGATTCGTCGGCGTTTTCAAGAAACTTTTGATCAAGTAAACGCAGGACTCAAGAACACCTTTCCAAGATTGTTTGGCGGTGGCAGTGCAATGCTAAAAATGACCAGTGAAGATCTGCTGGAGGCTGGAATAACGATCATGGCACACCCCCCGGGGAAGCGAAACAGCACCATATATCTTCTCTCTGGTGGGGAGAAGGCGTTGACTGCGGTAGCACTGCTTTTTTCTTTGTTCCAACAGAATCCTTCCCCGGTTTGTTTGTTAGATGAAGTGGATGCCCCACTCGATGATGCCAATGTAGGACGGTTTTGTCAGTTGGTGCAAGAAATGTCAGGGAAGACTCAATTTGTATTCATTACTCACAACAAGACCACCATGGAAATGGCGCATCATTTAGTTGGCGTCACCATGCAGGAATCAGGGGTTTCCCGCCTTGTGACAGTTTTTTTAAACCATAGCTGAATCAGCATAAAACGGTCAGACCGTATTCTGTGGAAACCCCTCCCGCCTTCGGCGTACTCCTTCCTTAACAGGGGGAGAGTTTTTGAGTCTCGACCTATCAAACCTGAGTTCGACGTAAGAAATAATGTAAGTTATTGTATCAGTTATGCTTTAT
>CAUYTX010000224.1:0-2725 GCA_963575665.1 Gammaproteobacteria bacterium
AATATTTGAACTATTTATATAGAAGCAAGTATCATAAATGCTTCCTGTTATGTCATTTATCAGATTATAAGTATTACCATTACTGCTCATATTTACGCATCCTGTTATGTCAGTAGCATAAACAGATGGAAAGATAATTAGGGAAAGAAAGATAATTAGGAATATCTTAATCAAAAAAACACCCTTTTTCGCCATCATATTCATAATGCACCCCCCTATATAAAATTTGCTATTCTTGTAAACAGCAGAAAGTTATTTACTATTACCCAAAGGTGAAAAGACAGCAAAGCCATCGGAAAATAAAAAGAGGGCTTGAATAATTCTGTCCCTTTTTCATTCTTTTTATAGCGGGTATAAAATGCAAAGGTAAGTTGAATTAACAAAAAGTAAAGTGAAATTTGAAGAAAAGGATATATCAAGAAGGCATACCATCCTGTTTGCAGGAATGCCAATTTGAAAAGGGCGTTAAGTTCATTCAGCATAAAAAGTTCCAAATCCGTCCTTGCAACTAACCAAGTGCTTAATACATCCAACAATACAAAAATCACGGCAAATATCATTAACCACTTTCTTGTGATAATCAATTCAACCCTTTTTTCCATCATCTCTTTTTTCCATCCTCTTGATTATTTCTGAATATATCTCTCTGTGCTTCATTCCCGCTTTATAAACCTCTGCGAATGCCTCTGCATATCCTTTGCTCGTCCATTCGGTATATGCCCTTTGCCACCCTATATCTTGATTTTCTTCTCTGCCCCTGTTGTATTTGTAAAGTTCAACGCATTTGTGCTGTTCAAGTGTCCTTTCGGATTGATATTCCAAAAGCACTTCCAAAGGGCAATATCTTGCATTTTGGCATTCACATTCATCCCGCAAGTCCTGAAAAATCTCTCTTGGCATCTTTCACCTTATTTTTTCAATTGTGATTTATAGCACTTTGAACATTCTTCCAATCTTTCTGCATATTTGCAAGGTTGAAAATCGTGCTTTTCCCCATTAAGTTCGCAATCCTTCATAGTCTTATAATCAATGCTCACAATCTTCTGTCCATAAAATTTCTTCCCGCATTCATAACATTCAATTTCCTCTATGCTGTCTTCTTCTCTAATTGTTTCCCAAGAATTGTCCCATCTCTCATTACAATAAGGGCATACAATCTCATCGTCATATTCATACTTGTCTTCTGTCATTTTACTCCTCATCCATTTCAGCATCTTCTAATTTATCTTGGCAATTCCTACAAACCCTGAATTCCTCTTCTATTTCCTCTCCACATTCCTCGCAATAATTTGTCATAAATCAAGTCGGTTAGAGAGTGTCATTTTTTTATACCCGTCTTGTTTACCCAAGTCACCTCTCCATTACCCAAGAGAAAATGGCACTCACAAATATCTGTCAGTTGAACCGTGCAATAAACTATTCCTGTCCTGTTCAAGCCCCAAAAAGTATTCATATAACCTGTTGAACTCATAATTTCCTTGTAGCAATCTACATTTGTTATTTTTGAACCAAATAGCCAAAAAAATCCAAACCAAAGAATAAGTATTATTGCTATTATTAGGCATACCCTTCTTACTTGCTTCATATTCATATTCAAATCTATTTCTTCCATTTAAACAATTTCTCCTATGATTTTTAGTGCTTGGGATAAATTATCTAATCTGCTCTTATGAATTTTGCAAGTTGTATCCAAGCATCTTTCACATAAAATCATATCTGTATTCAATTCTGCTAATATATTCATCCATTCATTTTTCAGGGCTTTTGCTTGTGCTTCTAAGACATTTAACTTTCTGTCAATTATCTCTCTGTCTTGATTAAATAAACCTCTGTCGTCATATCCTTTTTTCTTCTCATATAACCATCTCAATTCGTCTCTTAATTCAGTTGCTGTTTGTATTCTTGTTTCCATTTTAAATCAATTCCAAGAGTTTGTCTCTTATTGCCCTCATTTTTTCTGTATCAATTAAACTGTTTCTCCCACCTTCGCTTATCTCTTTCTCTAATTGCTGTGTTATATCTCTTACTTCTTCCAAAAAACAGAAGTAGCATTTTCCACGATGTAATAATCCTTTCCTGCCACAAAAACAATCGCCGTGCTTCATCAAACTTTTTTCCAATTCGCTTCCTTCAAGTTTAAATTCTTCTTTAATTGGGAGTTTATCTTTTTCAATATACGCACTATTGCTATGCTCACAGGCAGAATGCCGTCCTTCCTGCATTTCTGTCCCACAAAACCTGCATACTAAAACTGTTTCTTCTTCTGTCATTTAAATTCCTTTTATTTTTTATTAAAATGATTTATCACAAAATAAGCAAATACACAAATTAGTAAGGCAGTTCCAAATCCATAACTAAAATATACGCCCCAATTACAATAGCAAGTCATCTTAAAACTCCTTCTTGATTTCTTTAAATCTTCTCTTTTCTTTATCTGTTAATCTGCCCTCTGCACATTCAATATCTGCAATAATCCATCTCAATTCTTCAAGATGTCTTAAAAGTTCCTCATATTCTTGCAATCCACTTTCAAAGTATTTATGCCCGTTTGAAATATCTGTTTCTAAACCTCTTATTCTGCAAAGGGCTTTTAATTGTAATAATCCCAAAACATTCTTTATTGTTTCTTGCTTTGCCTGTTCTAATTCCTTATAAGCAATACCATAACCATCTCTTAACCACTTCTCATTAACTTCCTTTTCTGCTTTTGCTTCGCCCTGTTCAA
>CAUYTX010000225.1:0-2705 GCA_963575665.1 Gammaproteobacteria bacterium
AGCACTGGCGCAACATGTAGTTTCGTTGCAAACTCGGTACCGATTTTCTGGTGGCATTAGAGAATTAGCAGAGGCTGTCCATTCAGGAGAAGTTGCTAGGGTAAAACAAGTATTTGAAAGGGAACTTCCTTATAAAGATGTCCATAAGATTACTGGAAGAAAAATAAAAGATACAGAAAAATTATATGCTTCCGAAGATAAAGGCTATCAGCATTATTTGAAAGTAATGAATGGTCAACGTCCACCTTTAGGAAGTGAATCCTCTTTGTACGATGAGTGGGCTACTAATGTCTTAAAAGCCTTTAGTCAATTTCAAATCCTTTGTGCCCTTCGAGAAGGCCCTTGGGGGGTAGCAGGACTGAACCAACAAATTTTGAAGACCTTGCACGGAAATAATTTTCAGATTAATGATTGGTACGAAGGGCGACCAGTATTGGTAACCCAAAACGATTACTCTCTGAACCTCATGAATGGGGATATTGGCATCGCCCTAAAACAAAAAGGGGAACTTCGGGTAGCGTTCCGCCTACCTGATGGATCAATTCGGTGGGTCTCTAGGATTCGTCTTCCAGAAATTGAGACTGCCTACGCCATGACTGTCCACAAATCGCAAGGATCTGAATTTTCCGATGTTTTGTTGGTACTACCAGAGCAAGATAATCCTGTTCTTACTAGAGAACTGATCTACACGGGAATTACACGAGCTAGGGAGCAACTTTACGTATTTTTAGCGAATTCGAAGATCTTAGAGCTGTCGATTACCCGCCGAGTGCAAAGATCTGGAAACCTTTTTGTCATGTTAGAAGCAGATCTAAACGGGTGATCAAAAATAGGAGTCCTCATTTTTTGGGTTGTCGAGGATGTCAAGAAACTGCAAACCCCGATTCTGACTCCACATCGCTGAGGATCGCATCCCATAGATCAATTCTTGCCTTAAGTGACGTCCTAGCGATTTCTTCTGCTTCTTTCCAAAGCGTTTCTTGATCTCCGCAAAGACGGTTGACGAGTAATCTGGAAAAAGGACCATGTTTCCCTTCGTCGCAGTCGATGTGTCGCGTAAGATAATAGTGGAAAGTAGACCATCGCTCAGATTCTATACGTGCTAAACCCTCTACGAGGTTTCGAAACATTGTTGGGATGACTTCTTCCCGCCCAAAGCTGAATGCCGCTGCTATTTTATGAATATATCGACTATCCACAATATCCATAGTAGTTTTTACGAATTTTACAACTCCTTTTGGCAAAACGGGATTTTGTAATGCCTTGTCTACTGTCTTCCCTGACCGAAGGTCTGCCAAAAAGGAATGAATAGGATTTGAATCAGCACCACATTGTTTCATAGCTTCTAGGTATAACTCAAAGTGTGACAGGTGATTGCCTCCAGGAGCTAAATCACTTTCTTCTTCGAGGACGATCTCGTTGATGAATCTTCGCGCTTCTGGGTCTGCAGTCGGTAGCCAAGGGATATCTACGCAAGTGAGTACCTGCTGTAAAGATTTCAATAGTGTCTGAAAATCCCACACAGCAAATGCATGCGCACGCATAAAAATTCGCAGGCGATTCTCATCGGAAACAGCTTCGTATAAAGAGTGCGATCGAATGCAATCTAATAGATCATTCGTATGAATTTTAAGATTTGACATTGAGTGCCTCTTAATCTTTGGAGCCCAGACTCTATTCGACGCTATTCTATCCTGTTACCATAAAAAATCGCAAACCTCGATGGCACAAGTTCACCGCTTAAATTCGGAAAATCTTGGATCTGGCTTGGATGTGACCTATAATGCCGATTACTCTATTTCTGTTCATAGTCTTGTTCGTACAATTTTCGCAGCAGGGAAACTTTCTAGTATGACTCTCGTGGGCATAGTCGCCGTTGTGTGCTATCTAGTTGCTAGTGGTTTATTGGGACATCGATTGCTCCAACCAAGCGACACCAAGAAAGCAGTCATCTTGAGTATCGCTGCTCTGGGAATAGTTTTGCATGGTTTAGTGGTAAACAAAGAAATTTTTACTGACAATGGCTTAGACTTTGCTTTTTTTCATGCGGGATCTTTGATTACTTGGGTCATGTCGGCACTGCTACTAGTGGCTACGCTAGCACGCCCTCTGGAAAATGTTGGCATTGTTCTGTTTCCCATTTCTGCGATTGGTCTTTCCTTTGAACTGAGTTTTCATAGGCACCGGGTCATGGTAGAGCTAGGAACTCTCGGACTTGAGCTTCATATATTATTTTCTGTGCTTGCCTACGGGCTGTTCTCGATTGCGGCTGCCCAAGCGGTGTTACTCGCAGTCCAAGAGACACGCTTGCGCCAAAAACGTTTTGGGGGTTTTCTTCGTAACTTTCCTCCACTCGAAACGATGGAAGTTTTACTGTTTCAAATCATTGGTTTGGGTTTCTTGATGCTTACCTTAGCACTGATCAAAGGTTTTGCTTTCTTGCGAGACATGTCAGGACAGCATCTTATACATAAAACAGCACTTTCTCTGATTGCTTGGGTTGTCTTTGCCGTTCTGCTCTGGGGACGCTACCAATTTGGCTGGCGAGGTCGAATCGCTATTCGGTGGACATTGGCAGGTTTTATAGTGCTTGGACTTGCTTACTTTGGTAGTAAATTCGTTTTGGAATTCCTCTTGATACCTAGCTAGGTGGGGATTGCTAAACAAGCATAGGTAACAAAATATCTTTCTGAAATAGTAGGAGG
>CAUYTX010000226.1:0-2705 GCA_963575665.1 Gammaproteobacteria bacterium
GTATCTGGAGCACTTACAGCTGCTACATTGTCAGTTACAGCACCAGCTAGATCTGTACAACTATTAACAGGTAGTGGTAATTTAACTAGTTCTATCACAATGAATTCAGAAGTACACTCAATTACTACAACTGGAGCATCTACTATTGCATTAGCTAATGGTGTTGCAGGACAAGTCAAAACATTTGTTCTAGCTGTTGATGGTGGAACTTTAGTAATCACACCTACTAATTACAGTGCATCAACTATTACTTTTGCAGACGTTTATAATGCTGCTACGTTATTGTTTGTATCTGGTGAATGGGTACCAATTTCACTAGTTGGTGCGGTATCTGCTTAATTGTAAAATAATAACATATACAATTAAAAAATTTTTTTTTTCTATATTAATAATATACCAATACTAATAATATAAATGTCCCAATCTTCAAGAGTCACACAAGAATTCGGTGCTGTTATCGCATCTTTACCAATTAGCTCAGTTCAAGCGTTATCTGCATCTGGAGCAATCACCACATTAGACAGCACAAAGAAAATTCATGCTATTACAACTACTGGTGCAGCTACGCTTACATTAGCTGATGGAGTTTTAGGCCAAGAAAAAATTATTGCAGTAGTAGTACATGGTGGTAATTTAGTAGTTACAGGTAACTTCCCTGTAGGTACAAATACCCTTACATTCAGTGCTGCCAATCAATATGCATCCTTAGTATGGATTGGGGGAGAATGGAAGTCTGAAGGTGCTTCAGCAGCGTTCACTACAGTATAATTTTTTAATTTAATTTCACTTTTTATAATTTATTTTTACATAAATTATAAAAAACACGAACTAGACTAGAGGAAGTGTCCCTTTTTTTATACTTTGTATATATCCAGTCTTCTTACTGTGCAAAACAGCACCATTCTTTACATCAGTATTATAGAAAGATAAAATATTATTTAGAATATTTCTATATTCCAATATACCAAATCTAGCATACTTATACTTATTAAGTGATTTATATATTTTTATCATCCAAGATAAAGAAGAATGTGTATATCCAATACTACGGTCGTATCTAGTGATATCACTTAAAGACATATATTTAAATTCACCATCTTTTATGTATCCATTAGTTAGTTGTTTTTTTAATACATTAGCGCATACCTCCAATAATTTATCAGAATCAATAAGTATAGCTAGCTCAGCAACAGCACTGATAGTCTGAAGAACAATATTTCCCCAGTATTTATAAGGTTTAACTAGAATGTTAGTTTTTGGAGAATTTAGTTGCGCGTACGTAAGAGTAAGTAACCAATCTCTAACTATTACCTGTTCATTAGGAGTAAATACGCTACTAAACCCAACGTTGCCGATATAAGATACTACAGCTTTATAGAATAGAACAAAGTGGAATCTCCATGGTTTATTCTTTGTAGCTGATTTTTTAGTAGCCATACGAACTATATTAAGACGAAATTTATTCTTATAGTCTTGTGTAATTTTATTTGGTCTTTTTGCGTATTCATACCATCTATTGAAGTTTTCTAAAATATTATTAAGGTTATTGACACTATCTCTATTTATCTTACCACCACTACTATACACTCCAGGTATATCAGGAAACTTTGTTCCAGGGTACCATGCATACCAATTCTCTTTTGTAACCGGTCCAGTTTTTGTAAAAACTGGACAATCCATATTCTTACATACTGCTTCTTTATTTATTATATTTTTATCAAGTGCATCTTTACCATCATTTATAGGAGGAGTATAATTTCTAGTTGATGTTTTTTTACCATTCCCACATGGAGTAGAACAAGGAGACCATACAGACCAATCTGAAAATTTTCCATCGACTGGTGCAGGCTTTACTGTAACAGACTGTACAATAATAGGTTTTATTGTGTCATGTTCTTGTTCCTTTTCTTCTGAAATTTCTAGTTCTTCTAGATCGTCATACTCATCAATGTCTTCATGAACAATATTATAATCTTGATAAATCTGATCATCTACGACATCCTTATTATCTTCCTGTTCATCCTGTTCATCCTGTTCATCCTGTTCAATGTTTTCATTTACTGGACAATCTTTAATATTACATGGCTCGTATCTAGTTGTAATATCTTTATCAGGTGCATCTATACCACCATGTATAGCAGGAGTATAAATTCTCATTGATGATTTTTGACCATCTCCACAAGGAGCAGAACAAGGAGACCATATAGACCAGTCTGAGAATTTTCCATTTACTGGAATAGGTTGTACTGTATCCTGAGGTAATGTAATAGAACCTGATATATTGTAAAAACTAACTATACTAACTACTGTTATCAGAATTAATACTATTATAATTATTATAATCAATCGTGTATCCATTTTATATATTATATCAGGAAAAAAATATATAAAATTAATTATGAAAGTATAGGTAGTTAGTTCGTTAGTTAGTTAGTTAGTGATATACGAACTAAATACTATAGATGTTCCTAGGCTAATTTCAGTAAAAGTATAATCTACAGGAGTTAATAAGAATAGACGATAGTATCCATCAGAACCTCTACTTAATGTTCCTATAGGAGCCAATGTATCTTTAGATTTACCAGCTGTAACAGTATATTCTTTTTGTCCAGGAATAAAGTCTCCTCCGTAACTCAAAGGTAGATTAAACGTGTAGTGATATTCAAATACACCTTGTGGTAACTTAAATTTAGAAACGGTTCCTG
>CAUYTX010000227.1:0-2695 GCA_963575665.1 Gammaproteobacteria bacterium
GATTTGAACATCACAATCCCCATGTCTCACCTTAGTAGCCACCGCGTAACGGAGACCATGAGGACGTGCAATCGCTTTTACCCATTGTTCAGATTCTTCGTCTGGCCCGAGTAGAAAGGCATCCTTAACATGATGAGCTAAAAATTCAGCTATTTTGGGTGCTGCCGACAGAGCCAAAGCACGTTTTGCAGGCACCGCTTCCCGTAGAGAGTGTATTCTATGAAGGTGTGGATCCACTGTGATGACAGCATCAAAAAAACTTGCTAACATTTCCCCCAAGATGGTTTGACTGACGACCTCCCCGGGCCGAAAAATGGCATCTTGCCGCATGTAACAAAGGTAGGGAGCCACTAGGGTGAGGTGACGCGCACCTGATTGCCGTGCTGCCCGTGCCGCAAAAAAGAGTTCGATTAATTTGTCATTCGGTCGGTGCAGACTTCGGCAAAAAATAACCCTTGGAGGCAAAACAGTTGGGAGTCGGACGAGACTCTCTCCATCTGGAAATTGGTGTATTTCTACTTCTTCCCAAGGAGCGGAGAGTGTTTTTGCTAGAGCTTGGCTTTGCGGGACATATTCTGGAAATCCGAGAACAAGCATAATCGAAATCCTATTCTTTAATCTGAGTTCGACGCAAAGCTCTTAGTTTTTAGTAGGAAGAAAAACACTTTCCATTATACAGGAACTGAGTTTGTTTTCATCTCATTGCGGAGATTTGGAGAAAGTTTCTTAAGTTACCAAGAATGAGCGATCAAACCACAAAAAACACTTAGTAGCCACTGTTTGTTGATTCCAAAATGAGTACAATTTTATTTGCTACCAGTGAAGTTCATCCTCTCGTTAAAACGGGAGGACTAGCAGATGTTTCTTCTGCTTTGCCGTCGGCGTTGTGCACATTAGGCCACGATGTACGGTTAATACTGCCTGCGTATCCACAGGCAATGGCACAATGCGAACGGTTAGTACTGGTGCGACTGCTTCCTATTCTTGGTGTTTCAACTCCAGTGCGGCTCTTTGAAGGTACACTGGATAGGACTCCCCTTTATCTCGTGGATTGTCCTCCTTATTTTGATCGTCTGGGTGGGCCCTACGGAGATGGTAAAAAAGACTGGCCAGACAATGCGCAACGATTTGCATTATTTGCAAGGGTTGTAGTCGCTGTGGCGCAAGGCAGGGCCGGGTTGGGTTGGATCCCTGAGATCGTACACTGCAATGATTGGCAAACCGGTTTAGTGCCTGCGCTACTTTCTCTGGAAGAAAAACGTCCTAAAACAATTTTCACCATACATAACCTTTCCTACCAAGGCTTGTTTTCAGCAGAGACTTTTTTTTCGCTTGGATTAGCTCATTCTTTTTGGTCATCAGAGGGAATAGAGTTTTATGGTCAACTTTCTTTTATCAAAGGTGGATTAGTGTACGCTGATTGGCTAACCACGGTTAGTCCTACGTACGCCAAAGAGATTCGCACAGCAGAATTTGGCTATGGCTTAGAGGGCTTACTAGAAGCACGATCCAATCGATTAGTGGGGATTTTAAATGGTGTGGACTATGGTTGTTGGGATCCTAAAAATGATCCCCATCTCCCCTATCATTACAATCCAAAAGATTTATCTGGAAAACGGGCTAATAAAGTTGCGCTGCAACGGCGTGTGAGTTTACCCATTCGAGAGGATGTTACATTACTCGCGTTTATTGGGCGTTTGGTGGAGCAAAAGGGGTTTGATTTGTTGCTCTCCTCTCTACCGAGAGTGTTACATCGTCCAATACAAGTGGTGATACTAGGCTCAGGGGACTCCACGTATGAGCGAAAATTACACGAGTTGGCATCTTGGTTTCCTGCACAAATCGCGGCACAGGTAGGATACGATGAAGGACTGGCACATCTCATAGAAGCTGGAGCGGACGTTTTTCTAATGCCGTCTCGATTTGAGCCGTGTGGCCTGAATCAATTGTATAGCCTAAGATATGGCACTTTGCCCGTGGTCAGGCGTACTGGTGGACTGGCAGACACTATCGTCGATGCTACTGCTCAAAATATCGCTTCTGGGCGCGCCACTGGTTTTACCTTCGATGGACAAACTCCAGAATCTTTGACTACTGCACTTCTCCGAGCACTGTCTTTATACCAGCATGATCCTGCCGCGTGGAAAAGAATGCAGAGATTGGCTATGTCCACTGATTACAGCTGGGCCGAAAGCGCACGTCAGTATGCAGAGCTCATGTCACGCTAAAGGGTTTGTGTTTGAGCATCCGATTTCATACCTGCAAGGTAAGTCTCGATTTTAGTACGCACCGGCTCCCAGTTCTCACCCACAAAATGAAGTCCCACACCGGGTTTGTGACTATTTTGTGATTGCATTGGAGTAACCCAAACCACGCTTGTTTTAATTACTAAAAAGTCTGATTCATCCATGAGCTTTAGCTTAAGTGTGATTTCATCCCCAAATTGATAGTTTCTGCCGGGGACAAATAAACCGCCGTTTTTCAGAAAAGACATGTAAAGGTTGTACAGCATTCCCTTATCCATAATTTTGACACTGAGTAATCTTCCTCCCTGAGCTAGGGGCTTGATGGGTATTGGCGTTTCTTCTGCCATTTGGCAAATCTCCTAAGTCAGGATCGCATATGCCCTTGACATCCTCTCCGCCCTAAAGGACGGGGATTCCTACGGATCTACACGCTGGTTTGTGTAGTCTCT
>CAUYTX010000228.1:0-2692 GCA_963575665.1 Gammaproteobacteria bacterium
TTCTGAGATGTCTTGGTAATAGCGAATTACTTGTTCTACATAACGTTTCATCCAACCTACACCTCTATATAGTTTATGAGGTTCACCATCATACGCTTCGTCTTCATTTACAGGATGAGAAACGTCAGGATACATAGTTGAACTACCAATGAATCCAAATAATGGAGTTTTACTTCTAACAGCAGCATCAATCATATTGATTGAAGTGAATAGATTGTTTCTTACTAAATCTAAAGCATTTCCGTACTCTGTTTGTCCTTTAGCTCCTCTAATGAAGGCTACAAAGTTAAATACTACATCAATACCTTGTAATACCATCATACAATCTTCATGTTTCATAAGATCGCATTGTACTACTTCAAGATTTGGTTGTGGGTTAATCTTTAATCCTCTATTACTATATACTGTGGCTCTAACATTAGCTCCTTCAGCTAATAATCGTTTAACGGCAGCGTGACCTGTAATTCCAGCAGCGCCTGTTACTAATACATTTTTACCAGTGTAAAATCCCATTGTTATTTATTTAAAATGTTAAATCTTTTATCTACTATATCTTTATTTGCTATAAACCATTCAATAGCATCTTTAACTCCATCTTCAAGTGATACCTCAGAATAGAAGCCATATGAATTAGCTCTTTCCATGCTGAATATACGTTTAGCATCTCCAGCAGGTTTATCAGTTAACCACTGGATTGGTTTGTTAAAGTAACTAGCTACTGTATCTGCTAATTGTTTAATTGTAACTCCAGTACCACTACCTAAGTTAATTGGTTTTGTTATTTTATTTTCAACAGCAAATAACATTCCTAATGCTACATCTTTAGCATGAATGAAATCTCTAATTGATGATCCATCACCCCATACTTCAATAATATCGTTTTCGTATGCTTTTCTAATTAATGAAGGTACTACCATTGCATTTTTAGGATCAAAATTATCATATGGTCCGTAAACGTTAGCTGGTCTTACTATTGAGCATTTTCCTTCACCATGTTGTTTTTCATAAGCTTCACATTGTAATTCTCCCATTCTTTTAGCCCAACCACCATACCAATCATTTCTTGATGGATATCCGTTCCAAACATCATCTTCATAGAATATTTCAGCTGGTGTATAAATGCCTACTGTGCTAGTATATAAGAACCATTTTACGCTTGGTGTTGTTAAAGCAGCTTCAATCATATTAGTATTGAATTGCATCATTGGACCCATAATATCAAATGGTTGTTCCATTGTTACTTTAGGTGAACATTTAATTCCAACTAAATTAAACACATAATCCATTCCTTCACAAATGAATTTACAACCATTAAAATCTCTTAAATCAACCTTCTTAAATGTAATTTCTGAAGGCATTCCAATTGGTTCGTTAAGGTCAGCTACAAATACATTAGCGCCTTTTTCAAGTAATAAACTTACTAATTGACGGCCAATCATTCCACTACCACCCGTTACTAATACTTTTTGATCTTTAAACATTATTTAATTTTTTACACAAGTCAATAATTTGCTCTTTAGTTAAATCAGTATGATTACCTATATAAAGTGCATTATCGTGAATATAATCAGCATTTTTCAATTCTCCACTTATTCTATATGGATATTTTTTAAGGTATGGTTGTCTAGCTTGATTACCGCCACCTGCTGTTCCTAGTCTATATTCAACATTATTTAAATCTAAAACATCACATACACTGCTATAATCATCATTAATTTTTAAAGAATTTCTATAACTTTCCTGCATTACCAATGGTAAAGCAAAGTTACTATTACCTTCAACATCAAATGATGTTTTAAATTTAGATGGATCAAGATGTTTTAACCAAATATCAAGATTATCTCTACGACGCTCAATATTATAATCTAAACGTTGTAATTGTTCTAATCCTAATACAGCATTAAGCTCAGTTGACCTCATGTTAA
This sequence comes from Gammaproteobacteria bacterium, assembly GCA_963575665.1. Lineage (GTDB taxonomy): Bacteria > Pseudomonadota > Gammaproteobacteria > CAIRSR01 > CAIRSR01 > CAUYTX01. Next base: position 1,926 of record CAUYTX010000228.1, read on the forward strand.
ATCCAGCTACGGCGAATGTAAATAATGGATTTAAGTCTGGGTGGTTTTGTTGATATTCTGTTTGTAATTCAGTTGATGCTTCTCTAGTCATGCCATGTGAACGGAATAATTTAGCTAAATCATATAATTTATCATTATTAACACATACAGTACCACCTTCAATTGTTGTGATGTGGTGTCCGAAGTAGAATGAGAATAAACTAATATCACCAATTGATCCTACTCTTTTATCTCCAAATTTAGCACCATGTGCCTCACAGCAGTCTTCAATTAATATAATATCATTATCTTTTGCTATTTGAACAATTTCATCAGTTATAGCATTGAATCCTAATGTATGAACTAATACAATTGCTTTAGTATTTTTAGTAATAGCTGCTTTAATGTTTTCAGCAGTAATATTAAAATTATTAATATCAACATCTACAAATATAGGTGTCATTCCTAATTGCACTACAGATGAAATATCTGAAACCCATCCAATTGGAGGAACAATTACTTCACCCACTCCTAATAATTCTTTTACCATTGCAATGGAAATAAAATTAGCAGATGCACCTGAATTAACCATTACTGAGTGTTTAACTCCAAGCCATTTAGACCATGCTTTTTCAAATTCCTTTACTTTATTTCCATTAGTGAAACGTTCTCCATTTAAACAGAAATCAGCTAATACTTCTCTATCACGTTGAGTGATATTGTCGTTTATTAAAGGCCAACTATATCCCATTTTTTATTTGTTTTAATTTTTCAAGTATTTTTTCAGC
>CAUYTX010000229.1:0-2692 GCA_963575665.1 Gammaproteobacteria bacterium
ACTGCAAAGCGATGATGGGGACTGCGTAAAACGAAAAAAGATACCCTTGTAAGGGGCTGGGGGGTGAGGTCGCCTTTTGAAGGCTGAGGTCACAATAGAAAGTGATGACAGTGGCACTAGAAACGAGGAAGATTGTGGGGGGTTGCCAGAGGTCACATTTTCGTGCGCAAATGGGTTGTGGTGATGCTTGTCTGTACTTTAGCCAACGCAGAAGAGGAGCCAACGCCTTTACCTGAAAACTGGCAATGCAGCCTGTCGGAACCTAACGAAGAGGAGGAGTTACCGCCGACCACGAATCCTGTGGAACCATTGCCTGTTCCTACACAGGAAAACGTTCTTCACTCGACCGCAACAGTACAGGCCAACCAATTTCCTTCCAAAAGTTCTTCTCGACGCGCCATCAATTGGTCGTATTGTCGAGAAAAAGCAAAGAAATCCTCTATTGCTGACCAACCGTTAAACCGATCGGCTCCCATGGATGTCCAATCGGATCGCGTGACACTCTACGAGCAGGACAGTGCAGTTTTTTGGGGAAATGTGCGATTGAGCCATCCAGGAGAACTGTTAGAGGCACCTTGGTTGTTGTATGACATCCCTTTGGAGACTGCGCAAGCACAATATGGCTTGCGATATCGTCGTGGAGAGCTGACTTTAGTTGGGAAGGAAGCCTATCTTGATTTGGAGAATAATCGAGGCGTGGTGGAGGGGGTTCAATATTCTCTCTCCAGTGCCCACGCCAGAGGCAGCGCAGGGGTGGTCAAAATAAAGGATCGAACACATAGCGAGTATGCCGATGCTACTTATTCAACCTGTCCTGAAGGCAAAGAAGATTGGATGTTACGCGCGAAACACCTAAAGATCGATCAGGAGAAAGGAAAGGGGGTAGGCAAAAACGTTACGACATATTTCAAGGGAGTGCCATTTTTGTACCTGCCTTACCTTTCCTTTCCGACTTCAGGGAAGAGAGAGTCTGGTTTTTTGATCCCGTCGATTGGCTCTTCCTCGCGTTCTGGATTAGATATTCGCATTCCCTACTATTGGAATTGGGCCCCAAACCACGATGCCACGTTTGTTACCCGCGTCATGACAAAACGCGGAGTCCAATTGGATAGTGAAGTTCGGTACTTAACGGAAAGCAGCAAAGGACAAGTAGAACTGGAGTATTTGCCACAAGATCAACTTTATGGAAAGCAGCGAGGGATGTTGTCTCTCCAACACAATACCACCTTTACCCCTCATTTGAAGGGAGAACTAGCTTTTGCAGGGGTATCAGACAATGATTATTTTCATGACCTTGGGAGTACCTTAAACCTCACGAGCCTAAATTACCTAGAACGACGTGCAGACCTGACTTACTCGGGAAACTATTGGAATGGATTGGCGCGGATGCAAGGTTTTCAAACCCTAGACGAGGGGAGACCCTTTGCACGTGTTCCGGAGTTATCGGCAACATTGCTGCCGAGGTTCCGGAGCGGCAGTGGGGAATCTTCTGGGGTAGCAGAATTTAGCTATTTTTATCGGGATCCGATTGCGGACGGTTTAGCCACGAACCAAAACTACACGGGCAATCGCATTTGGTTGCAACCTTCTCTTGCGTATCCGAGCATGGGAGTGTGGGGATTCTTCTCTCCTAGGCTTACCTTGAGCCACACTAGTTATTCTTTGGCAGATACCTCACCTGGTTTGCCTGCAACGCCGCAACTAACACTTCCTCTGTTGTCAGTAGATAGTGGATTGTTTTTAGAACGTCCTCTAACACTCTTTGGACAAAACTTAACCCAAACGTTGGAACCAAGGTTGTATTATTTGTATGTACCCTATAAAGACCAGAATAATTTACCCGTTTTTGACACGAGTTTATTGGACTTTGGTTTCGGGCAGTTATTTCGGGAGAACCGATTTAGTGGCCCGGATCGGATCGGGGATGCCAATCAGTTGGCCGTTGCTGCCACAACGCGCTTTTTAGACAGCACCACTGGAACACAGTTTCTGTATGGGAGCTTAGGACAAATTTTGTATTTTAGGGATCGGCTAGTAACCCTGGATTACGGCCCAAACAGCCTGTTAGCGGATGAAGAAGGAGGAGGTACGAGCCGATCAGATGTCATTGCCGAGGTGGGGACTCGTTTGAGTGCAGATTGGACGACGAGCACCACGGTACAATGGAACCAACAGAATGGGCAACCCGAAAAACGAGCGTTCCGGGTGAGATATCAATCGGATCGGGACAAGATTTTGAACTTTTCCTACCGAAGTCGTCAGGACCTATTAGAACAAATAGACATCGCAGGGGTATGGCCAATTCGCAACCAGTGGCATACAGTGGGCAGATGGAACTACTCTATGCAAGATGCGCAGACTTTAGAATCTTTTGCGGGCATCCGGTACGACAACTGTTGTTGGGCGTTGCAGTTGGTAGCGCGCCGATATGTTAACTTACCCGGAGAACCTCCTAAAGCAGATCTCATGCTCCAATTAGAACTCAAGGGATTAGCGAGCGTGGGTGACCGACTAGACCCGATGTTGACTAGTAACATTTTTGGGTATCAACCTGTTGGGTATCAGAATACGAGAGCTGCAGCGGTGCCCTGATGCTATGGTCAAAGAACTAGAAGTAAATGAACATTAATTCTGTTAAGGTTAGGAGTTACGCAGTTGAAAATATAAGTCTTTGATTTTTATAAAAAAAATT
>CAUYTX010000230.1:0-2657 GCA_963575665.1 Gammaproteobacteria bacterium
AACACGGCGAAGAGGTATCGTCGACCAATTTAGATCTTGGTAACTGGATTCCCGCTCATTGGTACCTCCGATCCAGTGCGGAGGTTTTGCAACACGGCGAAGAGGTATCGTCGACCAATTTAGATCTTGGTAACTGGATTCCCGCGCAGGTACCATCCACAGTGTTAGGCTCGCTCACACGAGCAGGCAAAATTCAAGATCCCTACTTTTCTGACAATTTAGCAAAAATTTCTGAAGCACCTTTTAAAGTACCTTGGTGGTATCGTACTGAATTCAGTATGAGTGAGGATCTTCCACCGGATGTCCGCTTAGTTTTTGAGGGTGTGCATTATTCCGCCGAAGTATGGTTAAATGGTAAAAAGATTTCAGAAAAACTCTCTGGTCCTTTTCGCGTTTTCTCTTTAGACATTACTAGTCATGTAAAACTGGGGACGAATGTCCTTGCAGTGTTAGTTTACCCACCGAAACCAGGAGATCTAAAGATTGGTTTCGTAGATTGGACGCCTGTGCCTCCAGACCAGAATCTGGGTCTTTGGCGCGAAGTGAAATTAAGGATCACACAAGGGGTATCATTGGAGGCTGTTTACGCACGTGGGGAACCAGATTCCCTTTCCTCTCATGCCACACTCCTCATCGGCGCACGTGTCACTAACCACACAGGACAACCTGTTGTTTCAACAATTCGAGCGCGAGTCGAATCCATTTCTGTTGAACAAAAAATTTCACTTGGTCCAAATGAATCTCGAGATTTTCAGTTCTCTTCTTTAATTCTGGAAAACCCAAGACTTTGGTGGCCTAATCAGCTTGGTGCTCAAGAACGCTATCACCTATTGATATCAGCTGACATTAACGGCAAGCCTTCCGATCAGAAAGAAATTGATTTCGGGATCCGAAAAGTAGAAGATTTCTTAAACGAGGTGGGAGCGCGAGGCTTCAAAATCAATGGGAAACCTTTCTTGGTACGTGGAGCAGGATGGGTAGACGATTTGCTGTTGTCTCAAGAAGATCAAAATCTTGAGGATCAAATTCGATATGCCAAACACCTAAATCTAAATACCTTAAGGTTAGAAGGATTTTGGGGAAGTACTCAAAAGTTATACGATCTTGCAGACCAATATGGTTTGCTGATTATGGTAGGTTGGAGTTGTCAGTGGGAGTGGAAACACTACCTTGGGCGTCCTACTGATCCTAATTTTGGTGGTGTCCTAGCACAAGAAGAGATGGATCTGGCTGCACAATCTCTTCAAGATCAAGTAATTCTTTTAAGAAACCATCCGAGCGTTCTTGCGTGGTTTTTAGGAAGTGATATGCCTCCTAAACCAGAGTTAGAACGGCGTTACCGAAAAGATCTTGCAAGAATAGACCCGGGTCGTCCTGCGTTGTCACATTGTAGGCATCTCTTGAGCCAAGTCAGTGGCCCTTCTGGTTTTCGAAACGCTCCTTATGATTGGGAACCACCCAACCATTGGTATGAAGGCGAAATGCGGGGAATTGGTTTTGACACAGAAACTGCTCCCGGTGCCCAGCCTCCAGTGCTCGACAGCTTAAAACGGATGTTACCAAAAGAACACCTTTGGCCCATAGATGAAATCTGGAATTACCATTGTGGACGAAACGAATTCAATTCTCTTGCAAGCTATTTGGAAGCATTGAATGCACGTTATGGTGTATCTAACGGAATAGAAGAATTTTCAAAAAAAGCGCAGATCGCTAATTACGAAGCTATGCGTCCTTTGTTTGAATCATTTTCACTTTATTATCCAAAAAAGACAGGGGTAATTCAGTGGATGCTCAATTCTGCTTGGCCTGAAATGTATTGGCAACTCTATGACAAATATTTAGTTCCGAATGCTGCATTCTACGCCACTCGCTTGGCCAATCGGCCTGTACATGTCATCTTGGATCCCGTCACTCGACAAATTGGAATAGTTAACGATACTCCTGCACCGATCACAGAAGCTTTGCTTTCAGCTAAGATTTTTAGCGTAGATTCCAAGAAGTTATGGGAAGGAAAAACAACAGCAGACCTGGTTCCTTGGTCTCGAACCTTAGCCCTTTCTTTGCCAACTCTTGAAACCGGGAGACAGCCTTATTTTGTTGATCTTCGTTTAATGGACCTAAAGGGTAGTCTTCTTGCATCTAATTTCTATTGGTTGCCTGCAGAACCTGATGTGTTAGATCAGACTAAAAATATATGGTTCGTGACGCCAACCCAAAAATTCGCGGATTTGTCTACTCTTTCTCATTTGCCACCCGCGACGATCCAATCAGAAGCGAGGTTTTCTGACTCCAAAGGAGGTCAGACAGTTGAGGTTACTTTACAAAACGTAGGGTCTAACATTGCTTTTTTTATTGAGCTTGCAGTGGTAGAAGAAAAATCTGGTCACTGGGTTGCACCCATCTATTGGGATGATAACTACCTTTCATTACTTCCGGGAGAAACCCGAGTGATCCGAGGTTGGTTTCCTAGTCGAGCCAGAAACCACCAAAAATTATCAGCATGCGCGAAAAAACCCGTCCTTCAGGGTGGGGATGAATAGCGCGGTTTTAATCTGGGTTCTGCTGTTGTTCGATATAGCAAAGCTATGGTAGAATGGTTAATCTGAGTTCGACGTAAGAAATAATGTAAGTTATTGTATCAGTTATGCTTTATTATG
>CAUYTX010000231.1:0-2637 GCA_963575665.1 Gammaproteobacteria bacterium
TTATTATTTCTTTTATTTGGTTGCAAAAGTGTCCCATCAATTTAAAAAGTGCTGACTTATTTCCGGTAAGGAATTGCACATTATAGAAAACCAATTCAGAAACTCTCAACAATTCTTCAACAACTTTTTTATTGAACTCAAAGTAGTCGGACATGGGAAGGTTGTCCGTGTATCCTTCGTACTTCGTGCTTATCTCTTTCACTATCTGCCTAGAACAATGCACCCCGTTCCGTACCCTCAAGTTCATGTTGTATGGCGGACTGGTAACGGTGAGCTTTACAGAATCGCTGGGGATGTTTGGAAGGATGTCCAAGCAATTTCCAAGATAAAAATCAGTGATATACATTGAATTATTCTCCCTAATAAACCACTCCCCCTTATCCGAGGGAGGGGTATTGTTAAACCGCTACTCCGCCAACGCCTGAATCACCTGACCGGCATACGGACGGATACCCATAACCACGGCTTCCAGCAAAGAAGCACGCGGCAACCGTGCCACCGTCAACGTGGACGCGCCCAGCAACTCGGCTATCGGCTTACTATACAGGGTGACGGCTTCCCGCCGCTCGAAGGAGTTGAGCTTCGCCCAGCCGGGTACACCCATAATCCGGCTCATCTCGGTTTCCACGAGGATAAGCAACTCCTCAGCGGTAACGCGGCAACTTGGAGATCCCAGCTTCCCGCCGCCCCGTACCTTGGATTCGATCACCGCGCAGCCGATGAGCAAGGAAAACTTCTCGCGCTCAGTGGTGACTTCCAAATCTTCGAACACGGTTTCGGCGGAGGGTTCGGGGGCTTCCTGCTCGGCAACCGGAGCCTTGACCGGCTCGGCTTTGGGTTCCTCGGCCTTTACAACCGGCTTCGGTGTCGGCGCGTCTAAGAGTTCCTGAGCCTTGACCGGCTCGACCACCGGCGCGATAACTTCTTTCGCCGTGACGGGCTCAGAAACGCCGTTGGACATGACCACCGCACAGGTTTCCTTGTCGGTTACGGTCAAGGTGCCTTCCCCGGCTTTCCATTTGTAGTCGTCGCTGGTCTTTCCGCCGTCCTTCTTCGTGAACATGTCACAGATTTTGCAGGGCAGTGTTCCCTTACTGTTCATCCCCAGTACATCATTGTCGATGCAGGATTTGCACTTGGCATGGTGCCAAGGAGCGCGGGGTTTGTTGGATACCATTACCAGTCTCGACGGATCGCTGACGGGTGCTGTAGGTTTCTGCTCTTCTGTAGCGGGTTGTTTCTCCGCTGTAAGTGCTTTGAATTGTTCCTTTGCCGTTTCCGGTGCAGATTCCCCGCGTTTCGCGGCCTGCATTGCTTTGATCTTTTCCATCATAGGATTTGTAGCCATTTTCTTTTCTCCTCCCGGCAACCCTTCTGCGAGTTGCGTATAGTTTGTGTTGTCTTTTCCTGCGAGCTGTGCCTCAACCCGCTTCCTGTATTCGTTCACGGTTTCCTGTTCCGTGCAAATTCTTGTAAAAGGACAGCCGCCGAACTTCCGGCAGGATGCCGCAACGTCACGGGGCAACGGAATATCTTCCAGCTTCGCCGCGTCACGGTAAACAAGCATCATCTCCATTACCGGAGCCAGTCGGCCACGGTGAAAGGCTTCGACCTCCGCCCAGGTAACTTGAACTTCCCGCTTCTCGACGTGTGGATTATCCTGGCTCTTCACAAAATACTGATGGCTAAACGTCAGGGGTTTGGTTTTGTCGTATCCCCCTTCCACATAATACCAGTACCCGTAAACCATGAGCTGGTCGTTATTGTACAGTGATTCTTTTGCATTGCGTTTGGCACTCTTAGCCCATTTCATATCCTTGGTGGATTTATGATCGCGGATCGCACCAGGTTCCAGCAGGTCAATGAATCCGTTTAAAAGAACGCCTTCCAGTATCGGGAACTTGCTGATGCGCTTCTCGATCTGGCGACCGGCCACCCGCATAAGCACCCCTTCGGAAATGGCCTTGGAAATAAGTGCCTTGATAAGTGCCTGTTCTTCCAGCCCGACTGATTCCTTGGAAGGCTCGCCGGTGAAACGGTTCACGGGACGTTCCCAGCCTTCCGGATACAATTCAACCGGCACACCGTTACGATTGCCGTTTTCATCGGCCAGAAGGTACCGTTCACAGACAGCGTGGATAACATCCCCGAACGTCGAGGATTCTTTCGGAGGTTCGGGGAGCTTAGCAATTTTCTTAAGCCACCATTTCCTATAACACCCCGCGATTTCGGGGTCGGCTGCTTCTATATCGGATGCGGATGTAATTAATGGTTTCATGTTGACCTATTCTGCGACAACGAATTTGCCGCGTTTCAACGTGTAGAACGTGTTGGCTTTGATCTTTTTGCCGTCTACCAAAACAGACTTAACCGATGTCCTATGCCTGTCTTTCCATTCGGCAAGAACAATAAACGAGCCAAGGGATGCTTTTGCTTTTCCTTCGGCACCAATGGAGATGGCAACGGATTCTTTTCCTTCTACCGTGGCGGCGGAACGGTAGCCGGTGTTCGTGGCGGCGGAACGGTAGCCGGTGTTCGTGGCGGCGGACAGGTCGCCGGTGTTCGTGGCGGCGGACTGGTAGCCGGTGTTCGTGGCGGCGGACTGGTAGCCGGTGTTCGTGGCGGCGGAGCGGTTTC
>CAUYTX010000232.1:0-2629 GCA_963575665.1 Gammaproteobacteria bacterium
GATGGTACTTTAGGTGTAACGACTCCAGATGGTTCAAATTGTTTAATTGGTAAAACAAGATTTACAATACCAACACCTGGTATTACTGACCCATACACTGGTGAAGTAGGATATGCATGTAAATTAACACAAAACGGTATAGAAGATTTAAGAAAAGGTGATTCTGGTGGTATGGCTACTTTTCTAAAAAATAAAAAAAATTGCACAAATAAGGTAAAGTGTTGTGATATATTAACATAAAAAAATAACATAGTAAGATAAAATGGTAGATACAAATAATAATTGTTTAAGTAATTATAGTAAAATTCTAATAAATGAAGATAATAGTGTTAGTGTATTTCTTAGTAACACATATAGTTCTTATCCAGTACAATTAACTTTAGTGTGTTGTAAAGCATTAAACCCTACTTATTATTTTGATTTAGATACGCAAAAATGTTTTACGGAAAAACCAATACCATGTGGTTTTAATAATCCTATTAACCTTATTGTTAACCCTGACCGTGAAAATGGTGTTGAATTTTTTGTTGAGAAATTTGAATCTGGGACGTGTGGGTTAAAAATTAGTTTTGATTATTTATTGAAGATTAAATGTGAGACTTTATTAAATATAATTAACCCTACAGTTACAACAAATAAACTTAATGATGAAAATTTAAAACAAATAAATAAAACTCAACAAAACATTGAAGATTTAAACACTCAAATAGAAACAAAAACCGATACTATAATTTTATTACAAGAACAAATATTGGTTACACCGTATTCAATTGAATGTTCTACATTTCCAACAACAACTTCTAATCAATCAACTACTAATAATACAGGAGACAATTTTAACAATACAGCATTTAATACTACAAACTCTAATGCTCAGTTGGATAATACCACAACAACAACATATAGTCCAGTAAAATATTGTTTAACTGATTATGGTTTAACTGTATGGAAAAATATTTTGGGTCCAACTAATTATACACAATTTTTACTTGGTGATGATAGTAATCCAGGTTATACATGTAATGATGTAATTAAAATAGCTACCCAAACGTGGCCAAATGGTGTTGCAATTAATACATGTGAGACTAATTTTGGTGCTAAATCTGATTTATTAGTTGATTTAAATAAAGAGATGAGCTTGTTAACTTCATTAAAACTAGATTTAACTAACGAACAAAATAAATTAATTGAAACAATAGCTATCGGTAATTCTGATTGTTTAACACCAACTCAAGCGTTAGAGGCTTTAGATATAGAAATGCATTTAAATGTTGTTAATAATACTAATAACACACTTACTAGTGTGTTTTCAGCTGCAACATTTCCAGCTATTAATTTAACTAGTAATTTATATGAATATTTAACTACAGGTGGTGATAGTGGTTTTTATATTTGTGGTGACCCATCAAATACGGATATTAATTTATCAGATTGTACAATTTTATCAATAGATAATGGTCTTGAAGAAACACCAAATGTTAGTAGTTGTGATTTACTTCTAGATGAATTATTAAATGAGTTATTTGATGAATCGGGGTTAGCAGCAAGTGAACAATCAACATTTTTACCTACATTACCAAAAAATGCATTTGCTTCAAATTGGTTATCATATTCAACAGTAATTACAGACCCCAATATTATTAACCTTATAACTAATAAAAAAATAAAAATTAGTTTTAAAATTAATTATTCTTGTGTTGATTTTTGTCTTTTATTAGATAATATTGTATTAGATAAATCTTGTAAAAGACTTGAAAAAAATGATATTATTACTATATCAAAAAATCCAGGTTTTGATTTAACAAGAATTGTTGATAATAAAAAATCGTGGGTTGATACTACTAGTTTAACTAATAGAGAATTTTTAGTTGCTAAAAGTGATGGAACAAACCCTGTTAGAGAAACTAATTATAATATAAATGATGAAAGATTAGTAATTAATTCAAAAGAAATTGATTTAGATATTAGTATTGCTTCTGCTATTGAAACTGATGTATGGTGTTATTTAAATGATAATTATGGGTTATTAACTGGTATTACTACATGTAATAATTGTGAAAACATTGATAACGATTTTGGTAAAGAGTTCCAAGATGATAGATGTTTTGTTTTTATGGATGGTCCATCATATAATTTTATGGATAGTAATCTTACTGATAATAATGATTTAATATGTTCTGGTGATGGTAATGTAGATTTTACTAAATTAATAACTACTGATTTATCTACCGTTAAAACTATTAGTAATTTTGAAAACTTTATGGTTTCAGAACTAATTGATGCTAAAAATAGACAAACAATTTCTAGTTATGGAACTCTTAGAGCAATATATGAAAGATATTTAACTAGTGCTAATTACGTTAATACAATTAGTTCAGCTTTTGATTATGTTACTATGGATAAGTTCTCTAATCTTATTGGTAATTATTGGGTAGATATTATTGAACAAGTAATTCCATCTACAGCTATTTGGGGTAGTGTTAAAATATATACAAATACAATTTTTGACGAACAAAAATTTAAATATAAAGAATATACATCATTATTTTGTGATGATAGTTTTAGTGGATTAAATAAAACAAATAGTATTAAAGGTCTTATTTGTGGTTCTGGTGAAGATGTTAACATT
>CAUYTX010000233.1:0-20581 GCA_963575665.1 Gammaproteobacteria bacterium
CAAATTGGTGAAATAATTACAATTAAAAAAAATAGTAAAAATTATAAATTTATATAAATTATGTCAAATAAACAAACTCTTAAATCGTTATTAAACCTTAAAATAATGTCTGGGTCACTTTGTGCAAAATGGATGCCACGTCCAAACGTAGCAAATCGTGATGCTAAAAGACAAGCTAATACCCTTAGAAAACACTTAGGTTTATCTCCAAAAGATTACCGTAAGTTGCTTGTTGAAAACTCTAACACAGTTGAGCAATTGATGTGTGCTAGAGAATGGTCTAAAATCGAATACTCTAAACTGCCTTCAAAAGCGATGAGTGATTTGATGAAAGCCTTTTCTAAAAATGACTTAACTCGTTTCCAAGAATACTTGGCAAATGTTGAAAAAGGTGAGGCTAAAATCAATGCTGGTGCTTTATACCCATATGATGTTATTAAAAACCTTAAACAAAACAACGTGAAAGGGGCTAATGCTCAATGGAATGCATTGCCAAACTTCTTGGAGTCAAACAATGAAAGATTCCTTCCAGTTGTTGACGTTTCTGGGTCAATGTCATGTTCTGCTGGTAATAGCCAAAGTGTAACATGTATGGATGTAGCAATCTCATTAGGATTATACATCTCTGAAAGAAATATAGGTGCATTTCAGGATGCGTTTATTACGTTCTCAAATAGACCAGATTTACAAATACTTAAAGGTTCTCTTTCTGAAAGATACAGTCAATTAGAAAATGCTGCTTGGGATATGTCAACTAATGTTGAAGCTGTATTCAAATTAATTTTGGATAAAGCTATAAACAACAATGTTCAAGAAAGTGAAATGCCAACAATGATTCTTATTCTTTCGGATATGGAATTCAATGCTGGTACTAGAGGAAATTGGGACTCTACTGCACAAGATATGTTTGAAAAAATGTATGCTGAAGCAGGTTATGTGATGCCAAAAATTGTTTACTGGAATATCCATTCTAGAAACGACTCTAACAAACCAGTTCAATTTGATAAGAATGGTACTGCGTTGGTGTCTGGATTCTCACCTTCATTACTAACTAACTTGTTAGGTGGTAAAGAAATGAGTCCATACTCAATGATGATGAATGTAATCGATTCAGAGCGTTACGCTGCGATTACAGTATAATATATTTGTTCATAAAAGATAAGTGCTGCAACCAAACACACAAAAAATTTAACTAAACTTGAAAACCGTAGGTACCCAATCCTCTAACAAATTTATTTAATGGGAAAGCTTCTTAACAGGGTTAGAAGAAAAAAATGCCCCCCTATCTTGGAACAAAAAAAAGAAACTCACAGAAATGTGGGTTTTTTTCATTTTTACCCTTTACACATATTTTTATTTTCAGTAAATTTGAATATAAAAATAAAAAACCTATGAAATCAATACTTATTAAAGAATCCGACAGATTATTCAGTAAAATACATAAAAACAAATATGTTAGTGTGTATTTGATTTACTTAATTGAAAATGACGTTAGATTAGAGTGTTACAGCGAACTTGGAAAGGAAAATAAAGACATGAGAGTAAATGAACTTATCGTGGCTAATTTCAACCTAGATATCGCTGTAGAAGACATAATCCAAGAAGTTACCTTTGAGGAATTTAAAAAAAATTAAAAAATGGCAGAAGAAAAACAACACCCATTAGTACTCGTATTCTATTTAGATATAGAATTATTAAGCAATAGAGAAATTGCACAACCATTTGTTGATATGGTTAATGACGTGATAGAACAGAAAGATGCTAACGCAGTTGCTTTCTTTTTACCAACACGTGGTGAAGAAAGAATAGAATGTATAAACCCTGTAGTTATGGCAGAACCTGATATGGCAAAAGTAACACAAATGATAGAGGATATCAAAGAACAGTTTTCAATAGCTGCTGAAATAGATGTTCCCAATGAAGAAATAATACCTGATGATAACCCATGCGAATGTGGTGGAAATTGTAAATGTAATTAAGAAAATGACAAACGAAAATAAAGCAGAAATCTACGATAATTGTCTCAGAGAAAGCGACCAATTACAAAGAGAAAATTCAAAGATAAAATCAGAATATGCTGGGAATATCCCACCTGAACAACAATTAATTCTAGATAGAAACAATGAAAGAATTAATCTTCTAGTTAAAAGACTTGAAAGTTTATTTAATTAATAAAAACCCACAATATTGTGGGTTTTTTTATGGTCTTGTACTAGTACGTCTTATCTTTGTATATGGCCAACCAGTATTATCATGAATTATATCATAATATCTACCAATATTTGCTGGACTAGCAGTACCCATAAACAATAGACTCTTAATCTTTTGTTTTTTAGATATTTTAGCTAGTGTGTGGTGTAATCGTTGAGCATCTTCTAATTTCTTACAAATAACCATATCAAATTGGTCTTCGTTGTATATAATTAATTTATTATAAACAACAATGATTTGTTTAACCATTTTTTTACCATGAGCACCTACCATAAGTCTTTTAACTACTTCTGATATATTAGGTCTATCTTTATTATTTTCTAATCCATGTATCCAGAATGTTTCTTCTACATCATAATCAGCTGAAGCTAATATAGTCCAATCACCTAGAGGTTCTTCAGTATATAATTTACCATATCCATCTCTAAGAATACGGAACGTATCACCTTCTTCAGTTATTTTTGTAACGCATATTTGATACTTAACTGGTTTTAGACCATTAGAGTTAATAAATTTCCTAGGAAACATGACGTTATTACTTTCTTTCAATGAATGAAAGTTAAGATAAGCTGTTTCATTGGTTTTGCTTCTATGTAAAGTCTTTTTATATTTGCCATTTGCTAATAAAACTACTCGGAATACCATAATTAATTTGTTTATATCAATAATTATACGTACTTTTGCTAAAAAATAAATACATTGAGATGAATAAGAAAGATTATTACGAAGTTTTAGGTGTAAAAAAAGATGCTAACGCTAGTGAAATCAAAAAAGCGTATAGAACGCTTGCTAAAGAATTACACCCAGATAAAGGTGGAGATGAAAATGCTTTCAAAGAAGTTAATGAAGCATATGAAATTCTATCCGATAATGATAAGAAACAAAATTATGACCGATTTGGACATGGAGGTCAACAACAACAACAAAGGAACCCATTTGGTGGGTTTGGTGGTTTTGGTGGGTTTGATTTTAATGGATTCCAACAACCTACTGAACGTTTTGGTGATAATATGAGTTTAAATGTTAGATTGTCATTAGAAGACATTTATACAGGTATTAAAAAAACTTATAAGTATTCTAGAAATGATAGTTGTGATTCTTGTGGTGGTCATGGTGGTACCGATATTGATAATTGTGGTTCATGTAATGGGTCAGGTGTTATCACTAGGGTATTACAAACTCCAATAGGAATGATGCAACAATCAATGCCATGTCCAACATGTTCTGGTCTTGGTAAAACATACAAAGTTCAATGTGGTAAATGTGGTGGAAGTGGAACTAAAAACATTGAAGAAAAAATCGATATTGATATCCCATCTGGTGTGCAACAAGGTATGACATTTGTTATGAAAGGAAAAGGTCATGCAATAAAAGGTGGTCATTGTGGTGATTTAATTATTAATATTCAAGAATTATTACATAAAACATATGAAAGAAGTGGTAATGATTTGAAACTTAATTTGAAAGTAAATTATCCTTTGCTTATTCTAGGTGGTAAAGTAGAAATAGAAACAATTGATGGTGGTAAAATTAGAGTTTCTATCCCAGAATATAGCGATGTTGGTAGTAATTTAAGAATACAAAAAAAGGGTATGAAATTTTATGGCCAAGACCAAAGAGGTGATGTAATTATTACATTAAATGTTGAAATACCTAAAAAACTAGATGATGATACCAAAGCACTTTTAATTGATTTAAAAGAAAAACTTGAAAAAAATGTTGGTATAGTAGAAAATTAGTTGTAAGTTTGCTAAAATTAAAAATAACAATTACTTTATAAATTAAATTAAACAAGATGGCAAAATTTGACGAACCATTTGAGGACACCCAAGCATTATATGATGAAAAAATCAAAGCTGTGGGATTAGACCAATTCATTAACATTACTGTTGTAGTAAATAACACTGCAAAAGAACTTTTTAAGGTTAACAAAGCAAACGATTTATTGAAATACCGTACTGGTGATGATGTATTAATCGTGTTAAACGAAAAGATTTTCGAACAATTAACTGATGCTCAAAAACACATTGTTGTTGAAGATTCATTAGCTAGCATCCATTTCGATACTGAAAAGGATAGACTTATAATAACAAAACCAGATGTTATCGCATACTCTGGTGTCCTTTCTAAGTTCACGTTTGAAACTTGGAATGTGGTTAGAGAGTCCATTAAAACTCTTTATGCTGCTGAAAAATCCGAAGCCTAATGACTCGTGATGAAATAGCAGAAATTAATCCAGAAGCATTGTTATGTGATGGATTCGATGAAGCAATTATAGGCATGGCTGAGAGAATTAATCTCTCATAGATTATCGTTTATAATATCAGTGATGATTTTTAGATATTTTAATGATTTAATAGGTTTAAAATATGTTTCTTGAGATGTATTTATTACACATAATGATATGTTTTTTTCGTGACATATTTTAAACTTATTTTCATCATTGTATTTAGTTTTGGTTAGTTTATTAATACCAAAAATTGGTTCATAATGGAAAATACCATTAATTTCAAAAGCTAATTTTAATGATGGTATATAAATATCTAATTCGGCTCCAATATCTGAATTTTTATTAAAATTAAATGATAAATCAGGGTATAATTTAATAAGTTCTTCTTCTAACCAAATTTCAAGTTTAGAACGATTAGACCCCCATGTTTTATGTTTATTATTATAAATGGCTGAACAAGAATTAGAACAAAAAGTGTGTTTATTTTTAATGATATTACAATCATGTTTTTCGATTTCAATATCACATGTTAAACATCTAACAAATGTTCTTTTTCTATTATATTCACCATTACAAGATAATGAACAAAACATTCCTTTATCAAGAGTATTAGGGTTAAGCACATCTTTAATTCTTTTTTTCTTTAAAAAAAATGTTGATTTACAGTTATAACATTCGCATGGTAATTTATCTTGTGATTTAGCTAAATCAAAATTTTCTAGAGTGTAAAGTGGTTTCATAATAGTCTGTTTATAGATAAATATATATAAATTATTAAAAAACTAAATTTTAAGAAAAAAACTCTCGGTAAATAAAAAATAAAATGTATCTTTGTAAAAACAAATAAAAATGGAAATAAATGAAATAAAAGAGATTAACCCAGAGGCTATCATATTAGATGGCTTTAATGAAGCAATAATTGGTTTAGGTGAACGAATTAACCTCGGTCCTGTTGTTGCTTATGATGTTGAAAAAATACTTAACATATTAGCATTAGATATGGAAGTTGATGAATCCGATTTACAAGAAGGTGAAACAATTGAAAATGTAAAATATAGTATGGCTTTAGAGTATTTTGAATACAACATATTAGGTGCATGGATGGGTGAATTTACACCAGTATTCATAACCACAAGTTTAAGTTATTAAAATAAAATTAAGACAATGAATTTAACACACGATTTTAAACAATATGCTAAAGAGAATTTTGGTGTAACTGATTATGAATTCAATACATGGGAAGGTATTCAACAAATGATTTATAACCCAACTGTATTATCTGGATTCCAAGGTGCAAACGCATCCCTAACACCATATATTCTTGAAGAAAGAGAATTACGTGTAACACAACTTGATATTTTCTCTCGTTTGATGATGGACCGTATCATTTGGTTAGCTGGTCCAGTTAATGATAGAATGAGTACTGTAGTACAAGCACAACTTATGTTCTTAGACAACTTAGAAGTTAAAGATATTACACTTCACGTAGATACACCTGGTGGGTCAGTTAAATCTGGATTATCCATTGTAGATGTTATCAACTACGTAAAATCTGATATCGTTACAGTTAACACTGGTATGGCTGCAAGTATGGGAAGTATCTTATTGGGTGCTGGGACAAAAGGGAAACGTTATTCTTTACCTAATAGTAGAGTAATGCTTCACCAAGTATCAACTGGTGCTTCTGGAAATATCCAAGATATCAGACGTTCAATTGCTGAAGGTGAAAAATACAATACTAAATTGTTTGGTTTGTTAGGTCAATATTGTGACAAAACACCAGAACAAGTATTGGAAGATGCAAGTCGTGATTTATGGTTGGATGCTGAAGAAGCAAAAACATATGGAATCATTGATGATATCATCACTACAAAGAAAAAATAATCGCAAAAAAACTTGTATCGATTAAAAAGATATAGTATATTTGCACAAGATTTAAGAATATGTGGGTTTTTTTAATGAAATCCACATATTTATAAATCACAAGTTCTTAAATATTATGGGGTAAACGGTATCGACAGGGTATGGTCGTAGATTGTAAGCATGTAGTGCTAGATTGGAAGCACTTAAATCTGTCTATTAAAAGATTGAATTGACAACGTATTTAACGTATCAGAAAATTTCTTGGAAGAAGCATCAGTGTTTTCAACAGGAGAGGTTGCAGTAGCCTAACTACTGCCAATAGTGGTAATCCACTGGATAGTGATAATTCACTAGAACCCACTTTTGTATGAGTGGTTAAATCGGATGCAGGTTATTATAGATATTGGAACCATCTCCATCTTGAAAGATTGCCAGTTAAATAAATTGGATAAACATGTAGAAAGCCTTTTGTGAATGCTTTTGGACAGGGGTTCGAATCCCCTTACCTCAACCATCAACTTTTTTGTACCATTTCAGTTTTTCTGTATATTTATATATAAAGAAAAACTGAAATGGCAAGAAAAGAAAAAACAATACATTACATTTATAAAACAACATGTAATGTAACAGGAAAATGGTATGTAGGAATGCATAGTACAAGTAACTTAGATGATAATTATTTAGGTAGTGGTACTAGATTAAGACATTCAATAAGAAAACATGGTCCTGAAAATCACACTAAAGAAATTTTAGAGTTTTTGTTAACAAGAGAAGCTTTAGTTGTTAGAGAAATTGAAATTGTTAATAGCAAATTAATATCCGAACCAATGTGTATGAACCTTAAAGAAGGTGGTTATGGTGGTTTTATTAATGATGAACATATGATGAATTGTTCAAAAGCTGGGAATAAGGCGTTTTTAGAACGCTATAATAGTGATGAAAAATTAAGAAAAGACACATCTGATAGAATGAATAAAATTATGAAAGATAAACATGCTAAAGGTTTATTAAAATATGATAATTTTAAAGATAAAATACATTCTGAAGAAACAAAACAATTGATATCTAAAACAAAGAAGAATACTGGTATTGGTGAAACAAATTCACAATTTGGTACGTGTTGGATTACTAAAGATAGTATCAATAAAAAGATTAAAAAAGAAAACTTAGATGTTTACCTTAATGAAGGTTGGGTAAAAGGAAGAGTATAAACGTTCATAGTGATTCTGCTCAACAATAACCTTTGAGACAGAAATAAAAACCTCTGATAAGTCGCTTTATCAGAGGTTAAATTATCAAATAAAAAAAGGGCTTACTAGCCCTTTAATTATTTTTTTGGTGGTTTACAACCACACCCTTTAGTGTTTTGTGTTTTCATGGTGTTAGATTTTAGATGATGTTATGTTATATATAAATATATGAATGAATTAAAATATACTGTTACTATTTTAAATAGTAAATGGAATCCAATAAAAAGAAATGTAGAAATGTTTATTATCCCAAGAAGAGATGAATATGTCTATATGGATGAACAATATTATGAAGTTCTTAATATTGTTCATATGCTTAACGAAAAACAAGATATTTTCGTTATAGTCAATGAAAAAGTAAAAAATATTAACCCAGAAGAACCTGAAAATAAGGGGGTTGAAAATTAATATAAAAATAATTACAAAAAAACTTGTTATATCATATATTATTTAGTATATTTGCATATAATTAATAAACAAACGTTCATACACATAATAAAAATATCTAAAAAGATGGGTTCTGCAACAAAAAACAGACAAACTTAACAGGCTAATTTGGTATGGAAGATATTTTATCTTCCCATGATTAGAAAAAATGGTAATTTCTCCATTCAAAAGAAAACCGTCAACCACCCCAAAAGGTGCAAGTAGGATGTAGTTGAAGTATAGTAGACTCTCGCCAAAGCAAAGCCGAAGACGTGAAATGGGTTAATCCGCTGGGATGAAAAGTACAAATAACCATCTTGAGATAAATACAAGGGACAGGACATTTAACTTGGACAGCCAAAAGGCAGAGTTGTAAGTCTGGACAGTCCCAAATTAAATTGACAAAAGAATCCGTTCAGCAATCAAACAACACTTTATATGGAAAAAAAAGTGATTCTGGTCAACAATATTACTATAAGCATGAGGGAAGTGCTGCACCCATTGGGGGTGAGGGTAAAAGGTTCGAGTCCTTTATAGTAGTCTAATATAGCGTCCGAGTGAAACGGAAAATCATTCTGGGCTCATAACCCACGAGATACTAGGTTCGACTCCTAGGGACGCAACTAAAAGAATGGTTACAGCAATTAAAAATATTTATTTACAAAATAAACCAAAAATGCTATTCTGAAAAACAAACCATCTAAATTAGGTGGTTTTTTGTTTTCTACGTTTACCACTTATTAAAAAATAAATATATTTTTTATTAATTTTATATTCTGTTGCAATTTGTTCTCTATTAACACCCAATAATACTTTTTCTTTTATTTCTTCTACTTGATTATTAGTTAATTTGCAACGACCATTTTGCTCACCAAATAATTTAATATTTGGAGATTTTAATCCAGCAACTCTACATTTTTCTTTTGTTTCTTCTGAATGATTTTTACCTTTAAAGCCATTATTAATTCCACCACCAGTAGTTGTATTTGTTAAATTAAATCCCCATGTTTTAAATTGTGAAATCCAATAAATTTCCCAAAATTCCCATTCATCTATAGATACTTCATCAATAATTTCGATAATTGGTTTTAAATTTTTATTTAATAAAGATAGTATCCAATTTTCCTTATGTGTTTTATTTTTATCTTGCTTACTCAATTCAATATGTTTACGTAACCTATATTTTGGGTTATTACTTTTACCAACATATCGAATTTCGTTTGTGTTTGGGTCAGATAAAGTATATATAAATGTTTTATTTTCCATCTTTTATCATAAGTTTACCTTCAATATCCATTTTCATTAGATATTTTATTCTTGCTGATAATGTCATGTAATTATCTTCAGCTTTTTGGTTGAATCTTGTTTTTAAATCTTCATCAATTCTCATTATTATTATTTTTTCTTGTTTTTTCATATCTTTAATTGTATATACTATAAATATACTGAAATATTATAAAAAGTAAAGTATTTTACAAAAAGTTTGTTTATTCAAAAACAATTTCGTACTTTTGTAAAAAAAAATATGATAGTTGAAAACCATGAATATATCTTAGATGGTACCAAACGAGTAAATGTTGTTTGGAAAAAATACGATAAAGCTAATATCTTAGAAGTTGGTATTGAATATCCAACAGCAATAGTTGATATTGAAAGATTAACAGGTGTACCCTTAAACGAAGAAGAACTTATCAATTTAGGTTTTGAAATTGTAAGATTTAGAGAACCGCAAATGCATGTTGGAATAGACAGATTTTGGAAATTAGATTATGCCGTTATGCAAATTAACAAAGGGTCAGGGCGTACAGATACTTTTTGTCTCAGATTTAATGATAAAAAGGTTGTTTTAGATAACTTTTACGGTGTTAGATTTGAATACGTTCATGAAATTAAACTATTATTAAGCCTTATAAATAAATAAAATTATGACTGAAAGACCTAAAAAACTTAAATTTGGTTTACTTGAATCTCACACCCACTCCGTATGGTATGATTCTATGACCATTAATGTATCAGACTATCCTGAATTGGATGGTATGAGTAAAGAAGAAATGATTTCATATATCAATGAAAACTTCTGGGATATGAAATCAATGGAAGATGAAGATTATACTTTGTTAGATGATTTACAAAATATGGGTGACGTAAATGATAAAATTTACGATGAACAAAAAGAACTATATTTTGAAGAACTTGATGAAGATGACGAAGATGACGAAGAAGAGGAAGAATAATAATAAATTAAATAAATAAAATTATGTCAGAAGAAAAAAAAGAAACACCTAAAACAATTTCAGTATTTGCTACTGAAGGCTACTCAACATATATTGTTAGAGAACCAATCGAACTTAATGTTGAAGACTATCCAGAATTGGATGGTATGAGCAAAGCTGAAGCTATTGATTACATTGAATCTAACGCATGGGAGATGAAACCAACAACAGATGAATATGGTTATGACTCTTTGGCTGAGGAACTTAATGATAAAGATATCTTCAGAGAAAAATTAAACAATGAGTCACAAGAAATAAACGCTGAATAATGAAATATAAAATAACTGTAACTGGATATGGTTGTGATGCAATTATCCATACAATAAGTGAAGAACAATTAGAAACATTTACAGAAAATAATGTTTCTGATGGTGAAATGACTAATGAAGAAATTTGTGATGTATTAGAACTTGATAGTATTTATGATTCTGATGATATTGTTAATGGTCTTTATTTTGATAATGAAAATTTAATAAATACTATGGAAATTGTTGTTGAAGATGAAGATGGTAATGAAGTTTGGAAATCTGGTAAAGGTTTTTCATTTATTTATGATACCTTTGAAACTACTTTTCATTTTTACGATGAAAACTATTTTATTGTTGAATCAATGCAAAAAGGTCAATTTAGAATATTTGAATTGGAAACTGAAGAATTTAAGCCAAAATTGTTAACACCAGTGGTTGTTGAATTATTAGATGGTGCTTTTGAGCTAATCACATCATTATATTATGATGGTAAAGAATTAGATGGTGATTTTGGTGATACCAGAAATACAGGTGATAATTATTCCTTATTTGAAGCTTAAATATATGGAAAATAAACTACCCTCACTTCTTATTGTGGGCCACGCTAGGCATGCGAAAGACACATTTGCTGAAATTCTCAGAGATGAATTTGGATTAACCTTTATTTCTTCATCACAAGCTGCTGCTGATATATTCATTTATGATGAATTAAAAGAAAAATACGGATATACAACTTCTATTGAATGTTTTGAGGACCGTATGAACCATAGACAAGAATGGTATGAAATGATTTGTGATTATAACAAAGATGATAAAGCCAAGCTTGCCAAGGGCATTTTATCAATGGCTGATTGTTATGTTGGGATGCGAGATAGGGGTGAGATTGAAGAATGTATCAAGCAAGGACTTTTTGATTTGGTTATTTGGATTGATGCTAGTGAAAGATTACCTTTAGAAGATGCGAGTTCATTCAACATAGATAAATCATGTGCTGATATAATCGTTGATAATAATGGTACAGAAGCTCAATTTAGGGAACGAGTTAAAAGACTTGGAAAGATATTAAAAAAATAGGGCCTATAAGGCCCTTTTTTATTTTAATGGATATTTATAGACATGAAGAATATAATTAAACAATTACTTAGAGAAGGATTAGCTATAAATGAAATTTATGGTAAAAAAACACTAGATATATTAACTAAAAAATTTAATGATACATCTGAAAATATGATAAATAAATTAGCTATTGCTAGTTTGTTTAGAAATGAAATTGGTGATATTCAACAATATAAAACCAAAGAACAATTTGATGGTGTTTTTAATAAATGGTACGAATCAACATTAAATAATTTAATTAAAACTTCTTCATTCCCAGAAAACAAAGAATTGGCTAAAAAATACTTGGATGCTTATATTGCTAACATTAAATCATTAGGTCAATCAGCAATGCCATTCTCAATGAAAAAAATTGAAATTGGTTTGGTTGATTTGGTTAATAATAATCGTTGGATTAAAGATACCGAAATTAAACCAACAAATACAATATATAATCCTAAAGATGAAGATATTGTATTTGAAAATGATAATGTTATTATTTTGGATACCAATACCAAGGCTAAATGTGTTATGTATGGACAAGGTGAATCATGGTGTATAACCAAACCTGAATTAAACTATTATAATACATATAGACTTAGCTATAAGGCAACACCTTATTTTGTTTTACAAAAAAACATACAAGGTAATGAACATAAATTTGTTATAATGAATTATGGTTATAGAGGATACGCAATTGCTGATAGAAGCAATAGTGGTAAAAGAAGCGGTAGTTCAAGCGATGTAATGCCATGGGATGAAATAGAACAACAATTACCTAATTTACAAGGTCTTGAGAGATATTTCCCATATAGAGAAATTACAGATGATGAACGTAGATATGCTGAATTGTTGGATAAGGTTAAGGCTGAATTTGTTGATAATGATTTGCAAGACCTTGTTGATAGAAGTATAAAGGGTCTTGTTATTAATGGTTCTCAAGTTACTCCAGCTGATTTTATTAGAGATTTAGCTGCCAACCAAATGGCTTTTAATTTAGAACAATTGAAAAGCCTGCGAAAAGAAACCATGGATAGTCTTATTGAAGTTGGTTATTTCGTTAACAAGTATGTAGATAGCAAATTATATGAAGAAGTATTATCACCAACTCAAGTAAATCGTATTATAAAATTAAAAATTGATAGTAATGTTGTACTTAACGATAGTTATTATAAATTTATGTCAGAAGATGCTATTAAAAAATATTTAATGCTTAGGATAGATGGTAATAACACTGGTGTTTCTGATGCATGGAGAAGTGGTATTAATCAAGCAAAACTGGACTTTGAAGAATTACGGATGGTAAAAAAATTATTACCAGAGGTTAAAATAAACGTAAATAGAT
Source organism: Gammaproteobacteria bacterium (assembly GCA_963575665.1). GTDB lineage: Bacteria > Pseudomonadota > Gammaproteobacteria > CAIRSR01 > CAIRSR01 > CAUYTX01. Next base: position 12,942 of record CAUYTX010000233.1, read on the forward strand.
ATGATTTGACTGATTCTAGTGACTTATTTTATGCTATTTACTCTGAAAATAGTATTATTAACTCACCTGAGGTTAAAGAAAATTTAAATAAATTAAAAAGACATCATGTATCGTTTTTAATTGACGAATATCCTGAATTGACTAAATATTTAGTTAAAACAGAAGGGTTTGATGAATTAGGTACATGGCAGTTATCTAATATATTAGAAAATGACCCTAGTAGTTATAAAGCAATACTAGACAATTTATCAGAAGAAAAAAAAATAGACCTTTTAGATAGATTAAAATTTAGTAATTTACTTCCTTTATTAATTAGAGATAAGTATATTGTTATAAATACTGAAGAAGAATATAAACCACTTAGATATACTCTGTTATATGATACTAAATCCAAAGGGTTTGTTTATAAACCAGAGTTGTTGAGATTTGTTGATAGTTCTTATGACCTTGAAAAGGTTTTATCAAATCAACCGACATTGTTTAAACAGTTAGGTGATAGAATTAATGATATTACTGATTATGATTTAAAAGACATAATAGTAAAAAACCCAAAAGTCTTAAAATATATACCTGATGAACGTATTGATAAAATGGATGAATATAGAATATACAGTATGATACGTGGTAAACCAATTCTAATGCGTCAATTATATAATAAGATTGGTATGAACTATATGATTGATTTGATTAAATCAGTTCCTAAGGTAATTCAATACTTACCAGATGCAATACTTAAACAATTGGATAAGTATGATATGGTAAATATTCTTTACAAAAAAGAGTTATATCCGTATATGGAACCAATAATTGACAAGTATATACCAGATGACAAAGAGTTTATATTAGATAGAATGTAATTCTACTTAATATTTGGTGGTTTAAAAAATAGTTATATCTTTGCAAAATGAAAGCACAAATTAAAAAAATTCTTAGAGAAGGACTTATAAAAGAAGAAAGGATTAAATTCAATCTTCCAATTCCACAAGACATCCAACAAATACAATTTATATTCAATAAAAATGGATATAAATTGTATGTTGTTGGTGGTGCTGTGCGTGATGCTTTATTAAATAAAATACCCAAAGATTACGACTTAGCTACAGATGCTGTTCCAGATGAGGTTGAAAATATGATGAATAACGCTGGGTTAAGAACTTTACCAACTGGAAAAGCTTTTGGTGTAATCAATGTATTCACTGATGAAGGAGAATACGAAATCGCTACGTTTAGAGAAGATTTGAGTTCTGGTAGAAGACCAGATAGTGTATCATTCACAAATATTGAAGGTGATGTTAAAAGACGTGACCTTACAATTAACGCATTATTTTTTGATATTGATACCAAAGAGATAGTTGACTTAGTTGGTGGCGTAAATGACCTTAAAAAAGGTATAGTGAAGACTGTAGGTGCTGCTGAAGATAGATTTGGTGAAGATAGACTTAGAATTCTAAGAGCAATTAGATTTGCTGGTAGATTTGGAAGTGATTTAGACCCTAATGTAGATGCGGCATTACAAAAAGATGCAAGTCTTGATGGTATTTCTGGTGAAAGAATCAGAGATGAATTTATCAAGGGTATTATATCAGCTAAATCAACAGATGCTTATTTATTGATGTTAGATAAATACAAATTGTTTGATTGGGTATTTCCTAACTTGAATGTTGATAGGAGAGTATTTAGAATAAACCTAGATTATAAAGGAGATGATTACGTAGTATTATTGGCTAGATTATTAAAAGATAATAGTATTGAGGTATTGAGAAAGAAATTAAATGAATTGAAATACTCAGCAGATGAAATCAAAGCTATTGTATTTTTAATATCGTTATTAAAGTTAGATATTAACACAGCCTACTTATTGAAAAAGATACAACAAACTTCTGGTGTTACGGATGACCAAATTAGGAATTTCGGTGTCAATGAAGGTATATCATCACAATTATTAGATGCTTTTGAAGAATTTAGATTAACAGTAACTGGCCCAGAAGCCATGGAACGATTCAATATAAAACCAGGTCCTGAATTAGGTAAAGCCATAGAACAATTGGAAAGAGATAATTTTAAAAACTTATTAAAATAATCTTTATTTTTATTTTGTCATTGATATATTTATAATAAAAATTAATATCAATGGCAAAATATTTGGCAAAATTTAGCAGCATGGTAAATGAAATCGAAATTAGTGGTTTTGTTGTCATGAATGAAAGAGAAGTTGAAAACTTCGAAGAATTAGCATTAAGTATCACATGGGATTTCGTATATGAATTTGGTGAAGATGACCAATTTCAAATAGAATTTTCTGACGGTGAAGATTTATTATCTAGAATTGAATTTAAAGAAATTAATCTAGATGAAGCTAAAATTATAAAAAGATTGTTTAACAATGAATTCGGAACCTTTATTGGTGAAGCATTCTTAGAAGAAGTTATCGGTGAAGAAGATTCAGATTTTGATGAAGATGATGATGACGATGACGATATTAATTATGAAATTAATTATTAAACATTACCAACAACCTACTGGAATTAGCTGTGGTCCAACATGTATAATGATGGCTTATCAAGCTCTTCCACATTATCCCAAAAAACAAAACTACTCAATCATGGAAATATGTGATTTGTGTGGAACTGATTCAATTACTGGCACCCCTCCAGCAAGACTTGAAAAAGGTATGAACGCATTAGGAATGCATTATACCCATCATATAAATTCTGATAAACCATTCCAACACTTAAAAACAATTTTAGACAACGGTAATTTACCTATGCTTAGAACTTTCACTCATGGTATTCCACATTGGATTATTATAAGTGGGTATGAAAATGATAAGTATTATGCAAATGACCCATGGCAAGGTGAAATGACATATAGTGAGGAAGAATTAACTAATATTTGGATTGGAAGACACTATGAATTTTATGAGGTTGAAATGCTGGTAATAAAACAAGGTATTCCAAAAGAAAGAATCAATGAAATAATGAAATGGTCATTCCCTTATTTTACACATGTAATAGACGAAGGATTTTTCCAAATTGTTGTTGAAGGTCAAACAGATTTAAAAAAATCAGCTATGATTGTTGATAAAGATGATAATATACTAGGTGTTTATTTAATTGGTAATACTCAATTACGTAATTTAGATTTTCATGATTTAAAAGGAGTTGAAGGTGTATTATTAGCGGTAGATGAATCAATAAGAGGTAGAGGTTGGGGAAATAGACTTAAAGACTATCCTAAGACGCTTGGTGTTGATTATATTTGGGGACAACAAGCCAAAGGTCTAAATAATATAAAAGATTGGTTAAAACGCAGAGAATTGATTAATGAAAGTGGTGGTGTTTACATAACAGCTGAAATATTTTAAAAAAATAAGTAAAAAAAACTTGATTATTTAAAAAACTTTTGTATATTTGCATATATTTATTAAACAACGGATGAGAATCCACAAAAAATTATAAAGAATGGCAACAATGAACATACATATGATATCGATTAGTAATTGGAGACGTAATAGTCACCCAGTAGCAGGTATGTTTATAAATCAGAGAGATACAGAAGTATAACTTAAAAATAATATAACAATTAAAACCTGACCACATAAAAACTAGTCAGGTTTTTTTATTTTAATAAATATGGGAAATCTAGTAAGGAATTTAGGAAAAGAAAAAACTGTTAACTTAATGAAAGATTTTGACCTCATAGTTGACAAGTATAGAAAGATAGCCGATGCAAGTGGTTATCATGGTGAGTTAAGATTTCAAAAAGAAGGTGGTTTTACTATTATCTTTGTTGATATAAAAGAATAAAAATTGGAGGGGTACCCAAGTGGTTTACGGGACCAGTCTTGAAAACTGGCGTGTTCGAAAGGGCACCGTGGGTTCGAATCCCACCCCCTCCGCAAAAAATAGTAAGTATGGGAATTTTTAAATCATGGGTTAATATAGAGATTGGGTCTACAGATAAAACTGTAAGTAAATTTACACAACGATATTTTTCACAATATAAAATTATTGCGAAGATTAAAGTTAATGTAGAAGATGTTAAAGCTCCATTGGATAAAAAAAATTTTCCAGATGAATGTTGGTGTATTATCTATGATAATAATTTAAATTAATAAACTTATTTATAAAAAAATCGTCTTGGGTCATTTAATATGATTTAATGGGTAAAACCTGGTAGGTTAAGCGATATCCTACATATACATCTATGGTGCAACGGTAGCATGACGCTCTCCAAAAGCGTTGATGGGGGTTCGAATCCCTCTGGATGTGCGAAGCTAATCACCGCATTTTTGCGGAGAATAGCCAGATAATCACCGCATAGTTTATAACTTTTAAAGTTACAGGCGATTATCACCGCAGAAATGGGGTAAAGATAAACTAAATATGGTGTTTTAAGCTTTAAGGTGAAGCGTCAGACTGTGAATCTGAAGAAGACGGCTCGATACCGTCATTACACCCCAATATAATAAAAATGAAAAAGAAATTTGATATGCTTTGAGGTCTACTAAACAATAGACTGAAAAGTTATGAGTGTAAACACAAACAGAATGAAGTTGAAAAAAGCAACTTGTTCTAAAGATTACAGAATTATTTGGTTAAAATTTGAATACCCACCTTATTGGGATGAGGGTGTTTATTACAGAAAAGGTCAGTTCTCTTACAAATATAGAGAACATAAAACTTGGAAGTATAACCGAAGAACACAATGGAAGTCATAGACTTCCAAAATAGGCGTGTGGTGAAATTGGTTATCACGCAAGACTGATACTTTTGTATTTTGGGTTCGAGTCCCAACATGCCTACTAATAATTATAAAAAAAAGATAAAATTATGGGATTAAAAGAAGATTTTTTAGGATTTACAAGGGTATTTGATGTCTTGTACGAAATTGGTGTTACAAAAGATGTGGCGATAGATATAGTGATTAATGAATTATTTGATAACGCAAATAAATATGCTGGTAAATTAGATGTGATTGAAGAAATGCTTCTAGAAAAATTAACAATTGACCAATATATTTCGTTAAAAAATTATAAACTTTTTTAAAATATTTGGTCCGCTATCTCAATTGGTAGAGAAGCACGCTCATAACGTGAAGGTTACGGGTTCGAGTCCCGTGTGGACCACCATAACATCAGCCAAATGATGTGTTTAAACTATAGATTTGGCTGGTAATAAATTCCTAAGTAGCTCAGTTGGTTAGAGCATTCGCCTGTTAAGCGAGGGGTCCCTGGTTCAAATCCAGGCTTAGGAGCGTAATGGCGAGGGTTATTGGAAAACGTTCATCCCTCATAAAGATGAATAAATGGGCTCGGCTCCCATACTCGCTACTAAGATGGTATAGTTTAATTGAATAAAATGCTGGGCTACGAACTCAGAGATTTGGGGGTTTGAGTCCCTCTACCGTCACTTTATATTGGCCCCGTAGCTCAGCTGGATAGAGCAACTCACTTCTAATGAGTAGGTCACAGGTTCGAATCCTGTCGGGGTCACAAAATGGAGAATTGCCAGAGTGGTTATTGGAGCGGTTTGCTAAATCGTGACCGTTAGTTCGGTCCGTGGGTTCGAATCCCACATTCTCTTCAAATTTTTATATAAAACTATATATTTATAGATATGAAATATATGTCATTATTAATATTAGTTTTATTGGTTGGTTGTTCCACATCTAAACCAACTAAAATGGTTGAAACCGTAGCCGTAGATTCAAGTGTTATAGTTAAACCTGATACTATTTCTAACGTATTTGTGCTTGAAAAACTACAAATGAAACGTCAACCTTTAGAAATAAAAGAAATCAATCCAGAATCATCAAAACCAATTATTAAAAAATCAAAATTACAAATAATTGAGATTAAAAATCCACAGATAAAATCTATAACAAATAAAGGTTATGTAGTATATAACATACCAACGATTATGAATGTTAGAGATATGTATCAAGTATCATTAAGAATTTCTAAAACTACAGTTAATATTTATGAAGAATTAGAAGGTGTTGTAAAAACAACTACAATACCAATAACTGAAACTATGGAAGTAAAGTTAATTGACCCATCACCTTTGGATAATAAGATATTTTCGATAGTTCCAGATAATAATGGTGAGCAATTAATTGAGGATGGTAATGAAGTAACTAAATGGACCTGGAATGTAACACCATTAAAAAGTGGTAAAGCTAATTTAAAAATAGTTATTGCGATAATAAAAAATGGTCATAAAAAAGAAACTGTATACCAGGATAATATAGTAATTAAAACGAATCCAAGTAAGACAATTCCAATATTTATAGAGAAATATTGGCAATGGTTTTTAAGCACATTAATAATACCATTTGGTGTATGGTTATATAATAGAAAAAAATAATGAAAAAATTAATTAAACAACAACTTAGAGAATCATTATTACCAGAATCAATTGCAAATGGCGAGTATTATGCATTTCATGGTAGCCCAACTAAGATAAGTAAATTTGTTGATGAATTTGTTGGTGGTAAAGAAGCATATGACCAGGAAGGACCTGGTATTTATTTTACAACTTCAGAAGATGAAGCTCATGGTTATGGTGATAATATTTATAGTGTTAGACTTACACCAAGATTATTATTTGATGAAACACCAACCAACCCAAAAAAACTTAGAGGGTTAATTACTAAATTAGCAAAAATGGCACCTGATTGGGAAGAATCTGCTCAGAATTATGATGAAAATCCAAGTAGAGGATTAATTGATTTTGTTGAATCAACATTAAATTATAATGACAATGAAAAAGATTGTTTATTACAAGTATGGATTGATTTTTATAAGAATGATACTGTTGATTATGTAAGAAATTGTGTAGCGTTAGGTATTGATGGTATTATAGTTCAAAAAGAATATAAAGATGCAAAACATATAATAGTTTATAATCCTTCAATAATTAATATTAAATAATGTTGTTTATATCAATTATAATTAGTATATTTGCAACTTAAATATAATATATGAAAACTAATAAAAATTCTTTAAATATATCTATTAGTAGACCAAACCAAGTACTTATTGTCATGCGTGGGATACCTGGTTATTTTAAAATATTTTGCGTGGAATACGTGTTTTAGGAATAAACTACATATTTATAATAAAGTAAAATATGAACGAATTTAAAAAGAAATGTCCAAAATGTGATTGTGAAATTTTTTATAAAAGTGAAGCTGGTGTTAAAAATTCAATAAAAAATAATTCGCAATGTAGGAAATGTGCTTCTAGTGGGGAAAATAATCATATGTTTGGTAAATTTGGTGACTTAAATCCATTTTTTGGTAAAAAGCATACAAAAGAAACACTAGAAAAACAGTCTAAAATAAAATTAGGTAAGAAACATACTAAAACTAGTTTAGATAATATGAAAGGTTTAAGCTCTGGAGATAAAAACGGTATGTTTGGTAAAAGTTTTTATGAAATATGGGTTGATAAATTTGGTGAAGAAATTGCTAATGAAAAATTAAAATTATTTAAAAATAAACAATCAATAAATAATTCAGGGTCAGGAAATTCAATGTTTGGTAAACCATCACCAACAGGTTCTGGAAATGGTTGGTCAGGTTGGTATAATGGTTGGTATTTTAGAAGTCTTAGAGAATTAACGTATATGGTAAAA
>CAUYTX010000234.1:0-2554 GCA_963575665.1 Gammaproteobacteria bacterium
AAAGCGTTCCAGAGCAAACTTATGGGCACTCTCTACGTCGCGTTCTGCTCGCCTTCTACGGTTTTCTATTTCAGCACGAGCCCGCAAAAGGTCATTCCAATTTGCCTCTACTTTGGCTTGAGACTCTTCCAACAGACGGCGAAGCTCTACAATCTCTTCACTTTCCGTTGCATTCGCTGCTTCTACATTGTTCGTATCTGGATCATTGAGAACACTTGTTTCCATTCAAACCTCCGAGCGCACACCCAAGGAAGGGACGCTAACTAGGACTGGGAACCACAAGATATGGGGGTTCAATCGTGGCGATTCAAGGCAGCACCAAGAAGTTTGGCTGCTAAGTCGACGATGGGCAGCACACGTTCGTAGGGCATCCGCATAGGGCCAATGACCGCGACTACACCCAACACTCGGCCATCGGCGACGTATGGGGAACTAACCACACTACAGGGCTCTAAAAGGTTTTGTCCGGTCTCAGCACCAATGAAAACTTGTGTGCCTTCTCCTGCTAGACATTGATCTAATAAGTGTAGGATGTCACGTCTGCGACTGAATGCCTCGAAAAGGCGGCGCATTTGCTCTCGACCTTCAATATCAAGACATCCCAAGAGGTTTTCTTCACCTGCCAAGACGTAATCGTCTCTTGGGGTTTCAAAGGCCTCTGCACCTACCGTCATGGCAGCAGAAAGCGCAATGTCCATACATTGTCGGTCTTCCTGCATTTCTCTTAGCAGTTGAGTGCGGATTCCTTCTAGCGTTCTTCCCGCAAAAGTTTCATTTAAGTAGCGTGCTGCTCGGTCTAACTCGGTAGTCGTGTAAGTTCGGTCAGTGTGAATGACACGATTCCGCACTTCTCGTTCATTCACTACTAAAATAGCGAGTACCCGTCGTTCAGAGAGGGAAAGAAAGGCTACTTGGCGCAACACGAGTGCACTTTGTCTAGGCACCATCACTAGACCTGCAAACTGTGTCAAAGTAGACAAAAGTGCGGAAGTGGCCGTTACCAGTTCAGCAATGCTACGATCTGGATCCAGATGGGTGCGCCATTTTTGCATCTCTTGACCTGCGAGAGGACACAAGGTAATCAAATGATCTATAAAATAGCGATATCCTAGTACCGTTGGAATACGACCAGCAGAAGTATGCGGGGAAAAAATTAGCCCAAATTCTTCTAGGTCTGCCATGACATTGCGAACGGTCGCAGGGCTGAGCTCTGGTTCTGCAGCTTTCGCTAAGGTGCGAGACCCAACAGGCTTGCCATCCCGGATGTAACGTTCCACAATGACTCTGAGGAGACGGCTAGCCCGTTCGTTTAATCTGACTTCAGGCACGAGAGAGTGTTAAAAATTTTGAATGATTTTCGGAGTAACATTTCCAAGAATATACTTAATTTTTGGGTTTGTGTCAAAATTGAGCGTGCCTCTTTCCGCGCACATTTTTTGAAATTTCACAGGTGTCCTGCGGGAAATCTATGAACCCTGCCCGATTTCACAACGTTGGATTGATTGCCCGGTACGCGAGCGAAGCAGTGCGGGAAACAGTGCTCTCCTTAGCGGCTTCACTCAAAGCAAGAGGGTGTAACGTTTCTTTAGACGAGCGTGGTGCTCAACTAACTGAAACTAACGGTGCACAAGTCAGCACATTACGTGGTATTGGTGAAACCTGCGATCTAGTCATTGTGGTAGGCGGGGATGGCACCTTACTGAACACAGCCCGCGGGTTGGCCAGTTACAACGTCCCACTGTTGGGGATTAACCTAGGGAGCTTAGGTTTCTTGGCAGACGTGGCACCAGAAGCCATAGAAACGACGCTTGATGAAATTTTAGGGGGGGAATACACATCGGAAGAACGTTGTCTTCTACATGCCACGGTGCTTCGTGCAGGTGAAATGATCAACGATAGCGACGCTTTTAATGATGTAGTCTTTCATCGCTGGAGCGTTTGCAGGATGATCGAATTTGAAGCCTACGTTGATGGCCAATTCGTCTACCACTTGCGCGCTGATGGCTTAATTGTTTCGACTACTACGGGTTCGACTGCCCATTCTCTCTCGGCGGGTGGTCCTATTGTACACCCTTCCGTGCCCGCAATTATTTTATCTCCCATTTGCCCACACACGGTGAGTAGTCGACCCTTAATTGTGCACAGCAATGCTCAGATTGAAATCATAATACGTGACGGAAACCAAGGACATGCACAGATCGTTTGTGACGGTCAAATCAATTTAGGATTGTCCTCGGGAGATTTGGTAGTCATTCGAAAACGAGATGGTTGCGTTCGATTGATTCATCCTTCAAATTATGATTACTATCGGATTCTGAGAGAAAAACTCCATTGGAGCAAGAAACTGACTGGAATTACGACAGGACAATAACTCATGTCTAGTCACAGCATGGATTTTTACGCTTTGGCATTTAAGCAGGCGGCTTTGCTGCGTTCTGGAAAACTCGGAAAAGTGAGTGTTACAATAATTAACCTGAGTTCGACGTAAGAAAAAAAGCCAACTCACTGTATTTATTTGATTTATCGTAGCCTTGGGAAGGATGTCCCAGACATT
>CAUYTX010000235.1:0-2520 GCA_963575665.1 Gammaproteobacteria bacterium
AAACAATAAATCAAACAAAATCAAGAACTTGTAAATTCAACTGCGTAACTCCTAGATTGGTAAAGATCAAGGGTTACGGGTTGGTATTGCCAGTACGTACGGGTTTATGTATCGTCACGAAGAAAGAGGTTATGGTACGTGCTACTTCAATTACAGTGGTGGAGATGATTTTGCCTATGGCTGGAGTGGTGTCATGACTATGAAGGTAACGGAGATTGCACAATAATTAGGAACACGAAGAGTAGAAGAAGCGTTTCCATTCTATGCTTTAGAGCCCGATCCGAGTGCGCAAAGGTACACCAGAAACCCACAGTTATTGTAGTTGGATCCCTGAAGAATTGCAGACCGCTTTTTCGGATCGGACGGCTCCGAAATCTGCTGCCCAACGCCCGGCCTCACTATTTAGAATCGGTACGTCTCCTAGATCCGATTCCTTTGTGACCGATGAGACCGGTCACTCGCTCCTCCATGGCTTGCGGGGTCACTCGACTTCCCTGTTAAGTTCCATTACAGCAGAAGAGATTTCCAAAAAGTGTGTGGCATCTGTGGTGAGTTTCGTTTTGAGCAAGGCCGTCCCGACCTAGCAGCAGTGGGTCGAATGACTGAAGCTCTAAAAAGACGTGGTCCAGACCATGAGGGTATTTGGGTAGATGGCCCGGTAGCCTTTGGTCAACGCCGTCTTGCAGTGATTGATCTATCCAGTGCTGCTAACCAGCCCATGGTGGATCCTGAACTGGCGTTATCTTTGGTTTTCAATGGTACTCTTTACAATTATCCGGAATTGCGCCAAGAGTTAATCAGCGTTGGCTATCATTTCTTTTCGCACGGAGATACCGAAGTTTTGCTCAAGGCTTACCACCGTTGGGGAGAAGCCTGCGTCGGGCGATTCCACGGTGTCTTTGCTTTTGCAATTTGGGACATTGTTAACCAAAAGCTTTTTTTAGCTAGAGATCGTTTGGGTATTAAGCCTTTGTATTGGACTGCGGGAAAGGAGTACTTGAGGTTTGCTTCTAGCACACAAGCTTTGCTCGTTGCTGGGCATGTAGATACTAAGATCGATCCAGTTTCTCTACATTTTCTATTTACCCTCCACGCGGTAGTTCCTGCGCCACGAACCCTTTTAACAGGTGTTCGGAAGGTACCTCCTGCCCACACGCTTACTACTGATGCAAGCGGAAATACATCCGAACGTTGTTATTGGACATTACACAGTGTGACCGTAGTCCTGTCCGAACAGGAGTGGGCAGAAAAGATTTATAACTCTCTGTTGCAAGCTGTACGAAAACGTTTGACTATCGCAGATGTGCCAGTAGGAGTGTTGCTTTCTGGAGGTTTAGATTCAAGCCTTCTGGTGGCGTTACTATCCGAGGCAGGGGTACAACCCGTTCGTACATTTTCGATTGGTTTTGAAGGTACTCCAGAGGAATCGGGTAGTGAGTTTGAATATTCTGACTTAGTAGTTAAAAGGTTTCAAACTCGACACCAAAGGATTTTACTCAGCAACCGAGAAGTATTGCCCCGTTTGCCGGAGACCATGGCGCAAATGTCCGAACCGATGTTTGCCCAAGACGCGGTGGCATTCTATTTACTCGCAGAAAAAGTCTCTCGAGAGGTAAAAGTAGTTCAGAGTGGCCAAGGAGCAGACGAAGTTTTTGGAGGATATTTTTGGTATCCCCGCATGGCCTCGGAAGAAGGTGCTTTTGTAGAACGTTTTCGAAAACACTATTTTGACCGAGATCACATCGAATACTTAGAGATGATCTCTCCTGATTTTCACAGCCCAGATTGGACTTCGGAATACATCGCCGGTCGATTAGAGGAACCTGGTGCCTATGCGTTTATGGATCAGGTATTTCGCTTAGATGCTACGACACTCATTGTTGATGATCCAGTTAAACGGGTAGACAACATGACCATGGCATGGGGATTAGAAGCTCGAGTTCCTTTTCTTGACCACACCTTGGTAGAGTTAGCGGCATCGATGCCCACGGCCCTCAAAATAGGTAGTGGCGGAAAACATATCTTAAAAAACATCGCTCGTGGTAGATTGCCAGAAACGGTGATCGATCGTCCGAAAGGGTATTTTCCGGTACCTGCATTAAAATACGTTCGTGGGGAATTTTTTGAGTTTGTGCATGATCTCTTATGTTCTCGGGTTTGTCGCGAGCGCGGGTTGTATTCCCGAAAATACGTAGATTACTTGTTAGCTGCCCGAGAACCACAATTGACTCGCATTCAAGGCAATAAACTTTGGCACTTGGCTGCTTTAGAACTATGGTTGCAAGTGAACTTAGATCAAGCGGTGTCGAGTTGAGGACGCGAGTTATAGCTAAAACATTATAAAACAGTAATACATCAAAACCAACCACCCCGCCCTTCGGGCACCCCTCCTTTTTAAGGAGGGGAGTTTGATGAACCGAAACTCAAAAATTCTCCCCCTGCTAAGGGCTTACAAGGGTATCTTTTTTAACCTGAGTTCGACGTAAGAAAAAAAGCTAACTCACTGTATTTATTTGATTT
>CAUYTX010000236.1:0-2503 GCA_963575665.1 Gammaproteobacteria bacterium
ACAACAAAAATTTATCCATCAAATTTTGACTTCACTACATTTCACAGGACTACCGCAAAAACAATGCTCCGTCGATTTCCTTTTTTCCAATTATGATTTATAACCTTTTTATAATAATTTAGCTATAATTTACATCGGCAGGATCACTCTACTTTCCTGCCTAGTTCATAGTATTTACAAGAATTTCGGATTACACTAAGAAAAATTTAATACAACCCTCACTTGCCCGCACTGAAAACTGTCCTGTATGGCCGATCCTAAAAAAAATCTATCTACCCTCGCCAATTCGGCACCCGCAGGCACTGGAGATTTCTTTCCAGAGATCTCTCGGATGCAGCAACTGGATCTGATTTACTCTGTGCTGTGTTATCGGAAGTCGGTTGTGCTGCTTACTGGTCCAACAGGAGCAGGCAAGACAACTTTGTTACGAGCTTTGTTGGATCGAATGGTTCTAGTCCAACCCACCGCTTTTCTGGGTTCTAACATGGGGTTAGAACTTGCTCCTCTGCTCGAGGACGCACAGGAACAGCTTACCCACACCCGTGCCGAATTGCCTGGTGCTACCGATTCTGTCTTTTTAATAGACGATGCAGACCTCCTCGGAGACTCAGTACTACGAAAACTGATGTCTTCTCTAGGGGTGCAATCTAAAATAGTGTTTGCAGGCATTCCTGGATTAAGTGCGCGAATTACTGCTCTTGCTCTCTCAAATGAAGTAACCCACGTACCCTTGCGACCTTTTTCAGAGGAGGAAACGGCTCGATTTGTGCGCACTCGCCTCGAAGCAGCAGGTATTTTGCTTCCACACCCCATACTCGAACCTGCTTCTATTCAGCGCGTGTATCAAGAAAGTGGCGGATGGCCTGGTGGGATCATCCGTTTAGCACAAAGCGCTTGGATTATCGCTAAAAGGCGCACTAAAACAAGCTCACAACCTACTAAAAAGGGAATCCATTCCGTTCGGCTTTGGTTAGGTATTTCAGCAGGTTTTTCGATTTTACTGGGATTCTTATTGTTTTGGGAAAACACGCCTATTCCTGCAACCCCGCCGGTGGTCGTTGCAATGTCACCCTTACACCACACTTCGCAGGAGGTTCCTCGTGAGTTGCCTCCAGAACCACCTGTGCCGCCAACCGAGTCTACATCTCCTCTGGCCCAACAAGCTAAAACGCCTACTATTACTCCAGAATCATTGTCACCGGTGTCTGCTCAACCTGCTTACCCGTTACCTCAAGAAACTCCGCCACATGAAGCTCCTAAGAATAGCGCGACGCTACCCCCTCAAACAGAATCCGTGGTACCAGAGAGTCCTACTACTGCTCTCAAACCGGTAACCCCAGCTAGCCCTCAACATGCTGCTCTGGTGCCGGTGCCCACTGCGCCTGCGCCCGCTATTGGACCGCACCTAACAACACCTGCCACACCTTTGTATGCTGACTCAGCTAGATCTAAAGAATGGTTGTTGAATCGAAATCTCAAGGATTACACTTTACAAGTCATGGTAAGTGAGAGTTAATCGCAACTTAGGCAATCTTTGCGGAAATGGAACTTGCCAGGGGATGTGGCCGTCGTGCGATCTTGGCGATCTGGCTATGAGCTATATGTAGCACTGTATGGGGTGTATACAACCGTTCGACAAGCCCAAGATGCCTTAAAACAAATCCCGGTAAAAAACACTGGGAAACCTTGGATCCGAAGTTTTGCCAGCGTGCAACGTGATTTACAACGGGCAGATGAGGAAAAAAAGAAATAACTATTGCCATTTCTAAACTAGCGGAATATAATGGCGAGGTGTGTTCAGACTCGCCGGGATAGCTCAGTCGGTAGAGCAACTGATTCGTAATCAGTAGGTCGGAGGTTCGATTCCTCTTCCCGGCACCAAAAAAAAAGAATCGCTAACCTGATTTGTCAGTACACACAAAACCCCGCCCTAAAGGACGGGGAAGATGTTGGGACCGATAAAACCGGTCACCCCACTCCGAAATGGCCTGCCGAGCTACTTGACCTCCCTGTCGAGTTCCCACAGAGCTGCTAGTGCCTGCAAGGCACCACTTGACGAAGTGTGTCCTTGCTCCAGATGGTTTGGCCATCCGGGGTTTCGCTATCTGACTTCCACTTCTCCGAAACTTGCAAGCAGTAGCTACCCAAGTTATGGATTGCTGGTTCGGATTCGACGGGTTTAGCTCCCCCGACCCTCATTTGTTCAGGATCAGTGGAAGTGTAATTAGGTTGTAACTGTGTAGCGCAACCCGCTAGTGAAAAAACGGCAACACTCAGTGGAATAATACGCAGTTTTTGCATGGTTTTCTACCTTACTTTTGAACAATTAAACCGTTCGATCATAGTACCGAGCCCGGTAAATCAGGCGTGGAGAAGCAGGATCATCGGTAAACCCGCGTCGATCGTGCAAAAAGTTGTTTCCTACTAGACCTTGTCCAACAGACAACGTCGCACGTAACACGTGTGGGGTCGTGGCCAAAATCCTTTTAAGAGCTGTAATTGC
>CAUYTX010000237.1:0-2503 GCA_963575665.1 Gammaproteobacteria bacterium
GTAAATGCTCATGCGTGTCCATTTGTCCACATCTTGATACAGAGCGGAAGCCATACGTTGTGCTTCTATGAATCCGTGAAAGTCCGCGACGGTCATCCAAGGATCCTGCGAACTTCGTAAAGAATCTGAAATGCCTTGGAATAACCCTGGTTCAAATTGATTAAAATGTCCCGTTTCCAGAAGATTCATGACCCTTTTTAGATCTTCATCCGCTGCAATAATCGCGTCTGGATCATAACCCGGTTTTTGGGTCTCCACCTCTTTTGCGTTTAGACCAAAGAGTAAAAAATTCTCTGCACCCACGGCCTCTCGAATCTCAATATTGGCACCGTCTAAGGTACCAATGGTCACTGCGCCGTTCATCATAAATTTCATGTTGCCGGTTCCAGAGGCTTCTTTTCCAGCAGTAGAGATTTGTTCAGAAAGATCAGCTCCTGGGCAAATGACCTCCATTGCAGAAACACGGTAATCAGGTAAAAAAGCGACTCGCAAACGAAACCCTACTTCTGGGTCATTGTTAATAACCGAGGCAACATTGTGAATCAGTTTAATAATACGTTTAGCTTGGACATAACCAGGGGCTGCTTTCCCCCCGAAAAGAACACACCTAGGCGTCCAATTAGCAGTGTCTCCACGCTTAATACGATCGTATAAGTGGATCACATGCAAACAATTAAGTAGTTGTCTTTTGTATTCGTGAATCCGCTTGACCTGAACATCAAAGAGCGCGTCTGAATCAAACCAGACTTTGCATTCTGTTTGCACGAGATGGGCAAGACGTACTTTATTGGCTTTTTTCTTCGCTCGCCATTTTTCCCGAAAACTAGCATCTTCTGCGAGTGGCACCAAATTTTTTAATTGGTCGAGATTTGAAATCCAACCTTCTCCAATAGATTCTGTAATGAGAGAAGTCAATCCAGGATTGCATCCAACCAACCAACGGCGGTGAGTGACTCCGTTTGTTTTGTTATTGAATTTCCAAGGCCAGAGCTCATAGAAATCACGCATGAGCCCTTCTGCCAACAAACGAGAATGTAACTCAGCAACCCCGTTGACCGAAAAACTGCCCACGATAGCAAGATATGCCATGCGTACCATGGGATCCGGCCCCTCTTCTATGAGGGACATGGCACGTTGTCGGGAAATATCCCCCGGCCATCGACGTGCTACTTCCGTTAAGAATCTAGCGTTGATCTCAAAAATGACGTCGAGCACCCGGGGCAAAAGTGACCGAAACATTCGCACTGGCCACCGTTCTAACGCTTCCGGCAACAAAGTGTGGTTAGTGTAAGCCATGGTGCGACTGGTAATGGCCCACGCTTCGTCCCATCCAAGGTCATATTCGTCTAGCAATAGACGCATGAGCTCTGGAATAGAACAACTCGGGTGGGTGTCATTCAACTGGAAACAATTTCGTGCGGCAAATTCGCTAAAATCTCGCCCGTGCCAATGCACCCAACGTCTTAAAACGTCTTGCAAACTGGCGGAAGCAAGAAAATATTGTTGGCGGAGACGCAATTCCTTCCCATTTTCGCTCGCATCATTGGGATAGAGCACCATGGTGATGTGCTCGGCTGCGTTTTTGTCTCGCACCGCTTCCGTGTATGAACCAGCGTTAAACTCGTTTAGATCGAACTCGTCAGTAGCGGCGGCAGACCATAACCGTAGGGTATTCACAATGCCATTGCGGTGTCCCGGAATAGGTACGTCGTAAGGCACAGCGAAGACGTCTTGGGTTTCTAGCCAATGGCCTCTGAGTCGACCATCACTGTCGCGGAGTACTTGACTGCGGCCTCCGAAGCGGACACGTTGGGTAAACTCCGGTCTCTCAAGCTCCCAAGGATTGCCGTTTCGCATCCAATGGTCAGGTTCTTCGATCTGTCGGCCATTCTCAATGCGTTGTCGAAACATTCCGTAGGCATATCGAATCCCATAACCAGTCACAGGCAATCTTAGGGTGGCGCAAGAATCCAAAAAACAAGCTGCCAAACGCCCAAGACCTCCGTTTCCTAATCCTGCGTCGTGTTCGCTTTCTACCATCTCCTCCATGGATAACCCAAGTTGGGACATGGCTTGCTGCGCCTCGCCAACCACCCCCAAATTGAGGACAGCATTGCCCAAGGTTCTCCCCATCAAAAATTCCATGGACAAATAATAAGCAAACCGAACATTGTTTTCTTCGTATGCGTACTGTGTCTTTTTCCAACGTTCCATGAGCCGATCGCGCAAGGCAAAAGCCAATGACTCATAGTAGTAATAGGTCGCCATGCAATAGCGATCGCGACCCAACGTGTGGGTAAAGTGGCGACGAAAATCATTGGCAATGCTCTCCGCATCCATCCCGAGCGCGGGAAGATCCGTCAAATTAGGAGAAGGTGCGCTGGTACGAAGGGAGAGTGGTCCCATAATGGTCAATTCCGAGAACGAGATTCTGAAACAAGATTAAGGGTATAACGCGGTATTTCAATGACGAGATCTGTTTTTCCAACATATACTTGGCAAC
>CAUYTX010000238.1:0-2445 GCA_963575665.1 Gammaproteobacteria bacterium
AAGGTGAATACTCAGAAGAGAACTCTCTAAGACCTGTCGCAGAAAATTTGTCTGGCAAATTAAATCGACGAGTCCGCCTCATCCAAAATTGGGTAGAAGGTGGTTTTGAGGTCAACGAGGGTGAATTAGTTCTACTCGAAAATGTACGTTTTAACAAAGGCGAAAAGAAAAACGTAGACGCTACTGCTCAAAAATATGCTGCCCTCTGTGATGTTTTTGTCATGGATGCTTTTGGCACTGCGCACCGAGCCCAAGCGTCCACTCATGGAGTCGCCAAGTTTGCACCCGTAGCCTGTGCAGGGATTCTCCTCACAGAAGAGTTAGAAGCCCTAGAAAAAGCATTGGCTAATCCTGCAAGACCCATGGTAGCCATCGTGGGTGGTTCTAAGGTTTCTACTAAATTGACCGTGTTAGAGTCCTTAGCAGAAAAGGTAGATCAACTGGTAGTAGGTGGTGGCATTGCTAACACTTTCTTAAAAGCCACTGGCGCGAATGTTGGAAAATCTCTCTGCGAAAATGATCTTGTCCCAATAGCTTCTGCACTGTTGGCCAAAATGGCTGCTCGTGGCGCAATCATCCCGATTGCTGAGGACGTAGTAGTAGGAAAAGAGTTCCGAGCGGACGAGCCTGCCGTACTCAAACAAGCTACCGAAGTAGCTGATGACGAAAGTATCTATGACATTGGCCCCAAGAGTGCCGCAACACTGGTAAAAATCATCCAAGAAGCAGGAACTGTGATTTGGAATGGGCCAGTAGGGGTTTTCGAATTCGATCAATTTGGCGGTGGCACTCAAGCGATCGCGCAGGCCATCGCGACCACGAAAGCCTTTACCTTGGCAGGTGGTGGGGATACAATCGCTGCCATTCAGAAGTACAACATCTACGATAAGGTATCTTACATTTCTACCGCAGGTGGTGCCTTCTTAGAATTCCTAGAGGGTAAGAAGTTGCCTGCAGTAGCCATCTTAGAAGATCGCGCAAGCGGTTAGGCATAGAGCGTGTTTAGGCGAACCAAGATCGTAGCTACCCTCGGGCCTGCTGTTAGTCACCCCGAAGCTTTGGATCGAATGATTCGAGCCGGGGTTGATGTGGTGCGCGTCAATTTTTCACACGGGTGCGATGCAGATCGAGCCGAGATGGTAGAACGTGCTCGCGCGTCTGCACAGTTGCAAAATCGTGAAATTGGTGTCCTCGTCGATTTGCAGGGCCCAAAACTCCGAATCGAACGATTCCTAGGAAACCAAGTTGAACTAAAAGAGGGAGATTCTTTTACCTTAGACACTACGCTTGCACCTGATGCCGGTACTGTAGAAAAGGTAGGACTTGCCTACAAAGAAATGGTGCAAGACGTTCACATCGGCGACACTTTGGTGTTGGATGATGGACGAATCATACTCGGAGTAGAGAGAGTCGAAGAAGAAGCGATTCAAACTCGGGTGATCGTTGGAGGTACCCTCTCTAACAACAAAGGAATCAATCGTCAGGGAGGTGGCCTTTCCGCTCCTGCTCTTACTTCTAAAGATCGAGCGGACATCGTGACAGCTGCAGAGCTGGATGCCGACTACTTGGCGGTTTCCTTTCCTAGATCTGCAGAAGACATAGAAGAAGCTAGGGCATTGCTCCACGCGGCCGGTGGACGTGGAAGTATCATTGCGAAAATCGAACGAGCAGAAGCCCTTTCTGCCATTGATGAGATCATCGATGCCTCTGATGCCATTATGATCGCGCGTGGGGATCTGGGGGTCGAGATTGGCGATGCAGAGTTGCCCGCGGTGCAAAAACGGATCATCCGACTTGCCAGGGACATGGATAAATTGGTAATCACGGCTACCCAGATGATGGAATCAATGATTTATAACCCGATTCCAACTCGAGCCGAAGTATTTGACGTTGCCAATGCCGTTTTGGATGGTACGGACGCGGTCATGTTATCCGCTGAAACCGCTTCTGGTAAGTATCCAGATAAAGCCGTTGCAGCAATGGATCGTATCTGTCTTGGCGCAGAACGCCAACGGGTGGCCAAGGCTGCGGACTACCGTTTAGATCAAAAGTTTTCTCGAATCGACGAAACGGTTGCCATGGCAACGATGTACACAGCAAATCATTTGGGTGTCCGCGCCATTATTGCTTTGACTGAATCAGGATCTACGCCTTTGTGGATGTCGAGGATTGGTTCTGACATCCCAATTTATGCATTAACACCTCACGTGGAAACTCAGCGAAAATTGGCTCTTTATCGTGGGGTTTGTCCGATTAAATTCAGTATTTCTAGTATGGATCACCCTCGAGTGAACTCGGAGGCCGTGCAAGAATTGCTAAGACGTGGCGTTATCCGAGACGGCGATTTGGTACTCCTTACCAAAGGTGACCTCGTCGGTGTGCAGGGTGGTACCAACACCTTAAAAATTGTGCGTGTGGGCGCATTGGCTAGTTCACACGAAGCGT
>CAUYTX010000239.1:0-2440 GCA_963575665.1 Gammaproteobacteria bacterium
CCCCCCCCCCCCCCCCCCCCCCCCCCCCCCCCCCCCCCCGGGGGGGGGGGGGGGAGCAAGAGTCGTGCCAGATGCGCTATTGTACAACAACAAAAAACCCCGCTGTAAGAACAGCGGGGTTATTGTATTACTATTGTTTACTTACCCATTGTGATCCAAGCCTTGACAGCGGCAAGCGTATTAACACTGACATTATGTTTGGCGCAAACACTATCATCATTCATCTTGGCCTTTACATCGACATACACAGCAGAAAGATCGCGCTTAACAGTAACAGTCTTAGTTATAGGAGTATTACTACGTTGAGTGAGTTTGCTCTTTTTGCTTTCGTTAACGCTCATTATGTTAAGTGATTTGTCTGCGATCACATTAACATCATTGCTGAAACACACGCTAATCATCGGAGCGTAGTTGGCGACATATTCAAATGACCAGATTAGTGTTAAACCCAATTTCTCAGCCAGAAGGTTAAGATGCAATTGAGTAGCTATAGCTTTGTTGCCCAAACTAGCAAGATGACGCAACTCAGGATCTACATTAGTATCCATGCGCCACGCAGTATTAAAAGTAAAGATGTAAGTTACATTCTTACCAGTGGCAGTGTTGATAAGATTGATATTTTCTGTAGTAGGATTACCACAGAAGTCAAACCATGCAAAGATATTATCAGACTTGCAAGATTTAACATGAGACTCATTCAATACTTCATTCTTGTATGTTACATTATATTGATTAATGGTATAAGCAGCATTAACATTAATAGGCGTACCAACATGAGTACCAGTTAAACTGCGCCTGTAAACAACTTCATCTCTTTCGACAAGAATCATATCTAAACTATAGTACGTACCGAACCTGTACGCAAAATCCCTGTTTGACAACACGTAATTTTCTAATTCCCACACATCACCGGGAAGTGATATAACACTAATAGCTTTTTTGCCTTTAGCGAACGTTTCGTAAGCTTTGGAGACGAGGTGGCGAGTGGCGTTCTTGACGATGTTTTTCATGTTTTTTTCGCAAAGTGGTTTCTACTGACAGGGATAGTGTGGATTATTTAATCGGAACCGTCAACCGATTTTTTATTATTTTTGCGAAAAATCTTTGAGTACCTAATGAGTAATCAAACGCCTGGACGAAATAGCTGATAGGTAATCAAATAAATAGCAAATAGTTGGCACGCGAAGTGCTACCCCCCCCCCCCCCCCCCCCCCCCCCCCGGGGGGGGGGGGGGGGGGGGGGGGGGGGTAGCACTTCGCGTGCCAACTATTTGCTATTTATTTGATTACCTATCAGCTATTTCGTCCAGGCGTTTGATTACTCATTAGGTACTCAAAGATTTTTCGCAAAAATAATAAAAAATCGGTTGACGGTTCCGATTAAATAATCCACACTATCCCTGTCAGTAGAAACCACTTTGCGAAAAAAACATGAAAAACATCGTCAAGAACGCCACTCGCCACCTCGTCTCCAAAGCTTACGAAACGTTCGCTAAAGGCAAAAAAGCTATTAGTGTTATATCACTTCCCGGTGATGTGTGGGAATTAGAAAATTACGTGTTGTCAAACAGGGATTTTGCGTACAGGTTCGGTACGTACTATAGTTTAGATATGATTCTTGTCGAAAGAGATGAAGTTGTTTACAGGCGCAGTTTAACTGGTACTCATGTTGGTACGCCTATTAATGTTAATGCTGCTTATACCATTAATCAATATAATGTAACATACAAGAATGAAGTATTGAATGAGTCTCATGTTAAATCTTGCAAGTCTGATAATATCTTTGCATGGTTTGACTTCTGTGGTAATCCTACTACAGAAAATATCAATCTTATCAACACTGCCACTGGTAAGAATGTAACTTACATCTTTACTTTTAATACTGCGTGGCGCATGGATACTAATGTAGATCCTGAGTTGCGTCATCTTGCTAGTTTGGGCAACAAAGCTATAGCTACTCAATTGCATCTTAACCTTCTGGCTGAGAAATTGGGTTTAACACTAATCTGGTCATTTGAATATGTCGCCAACTACGCTCCGATGATTAGCGTGTGTTTCAGCAATGATGTTAATGTGATCGCAGACAAATCACTTAACATAATGAGCGTTAACGAAAGCAAAAAGAGCAAACTCACTCAACGTAGTAATACTCCTATAACTAAGACTGTTACTGTTAAGCGCGATCTTTCTGCTGTGTATGTCGATGTAAAGGCCAAGATGAATGATGATAGTGTTTGCGCCAAACATAATGTCAGTGTTAATACGCTTGCCGCTGTCAAGGCTTGGATCACAATGGGTAAGTAAACAATAGTAATACAATAACCCCGCTGTTCTTACAGCGGGGTTTTTTGTTGTTGTACAATAGCGCATCTGGCACGACTCTTGCTCCCCCCCCCCCCCCCGGGGGGGGGGGGGGGGGGGGGGGGGGGGGGGGGGGGGGG
>CAUYTX010000240.1:0-2438 GCA_963575665.1 Gammaproteobacteria bacterium
CCCCCCCCCCCCCCCCCCCCCCCCCCCCCCCCCCCCCCCCCCCCCCCCCCCCAAAAATCATAAAACCAGACTGGCACTTAAGCGACGCACATCAAACGAGATTTAGATTTCCGGAATACATAAAGGCAATGACTGCTCGTCCGCATCTGCCTCATTACTTTCCTAACTACGATATTTATGTATGGCTTGATTCAGATACTTGGGTAGCAACCCCTACTGCAATTAATACACTCGTTTCGGCAGTAAATGGTAAGCGTATTGCAGTGATTCCGAGTGTAGACCGTTGCTATTCACGCTATTATGGATTGGATGCTCTAAAAAATATTTTAGAAAAAGTGCTTCCGATGTATCGAAATCACTTGCCTGAAGGATTAGCACATACTATGTTGGTAATTGGTGAAATGTGCAGTGGCGTTTTTGCAATACCAGTAAATTCGCCGATTTGGAATGAATGGGCAGAAGAAATAGGAAAGATTCTTACTTATTCAGCAGGGTTGTCAGTTCCTCTATCGCATATTTTTGAACAAACTGCATTGAATTTGGTTGTGCACCGGCAACATACGCATGCTGCTTTCTTGCCTGCACGCTTTGACTGGATTCTTGGAGCTGCATTGCCTCTCATTGACGATAACAGTGGTGATCTTCTTGAACCACAACCACCTCATGAAAAAATAGAAATTCTACATCTAATTCACAGTGGACATGGTGTGGAAGGCAAAAGAAAATCATTAGAAGTTTTTACACGTTCCGGTCGTAGGATTAACACATCTTTCGATTGGGATAGTATACGTGCTTTACGCGATCAACAAAAAACCTAGAGTATGCCAGTCCCTTTTGAATCCCCAGATGTTGTTTCCGAACTCCTTGCTCGTGGGTTTACCCATCATCCCGTGCTCGTAGTAGGTGATCTAATGTTAGATCGCTACTTATGGGGAGAGGTTGGGAGGATCTCACCAGAAGCCCCCGTGCCCGTAGTGCGCCTCACTCGCCAATTTGAGAACCTAGGTGGTGCGGCCAACGTAGCACTCAATCTTCGGGGTTTAGGTCTTACTGTTTTTCTTGCAGGTCTCGTGGGAACCGACCCAGAAGGTACTCGCCTACGGACACTACTCGAGAAGTCTGGCATTCAAGATGGGGGTCTTCTCTCACTAGGCACTCGCCCCACCACTCGGAAAACGAGGGTGATTGGCGAACATCAACAGATGTTGCGGGTTGACATGGAAGATACTTCTCCCCTGCCAAAGGAAACCAGTACTACTTGGATTCAACATCTAAAGACACAGTTTTTGCATGATTTTTCAGCGGTAATCCTTTCAGATTACGGAAAGGGTGCTCTTTCTCCCGAAGTATGCCAATCCATGATTACGGCTGCCCGTGATGTAGGTATCCCAGTCCTGATCGATCCAAAGGGACGAGAATACGATCGTTACCGTGGTGCTACATTACTTTCACCAAATCGATCCGAACTAGCGTTGGCCACGGGAGTACCCACCAAAGACCTCGAAGCCTTATTAGAAGCAGGGGAACAACTCAGGATAAATCTTGATCTACGTTACCTTTTGGTAACTTTGGGAGATCAGGGAATGACTTTACTAGATGGCAGCACTCCAATCCATTTACCAGCGGTGGCACGAGAGGTCTATGACGTCTCTGGAGCAGGAGATACTGTCATTGCCACTACGGCTGCAGGATTAGCTGCAGGTTTGCCTATTCAAGATACCTTGCGTCTTGCCAACTTCGCTGCTGGGGTCGTCATTGGCAAAGTAGGCACAACACCCATTGCCTTATCTGAATTGGCCGAAACCCTTTCCGGTGAACAAGGCTTGGTGCAAAAGGTTTTCACGCTCAAGAAACTATTGATCGAAGTTGAAAAATGGCGCGATCGTGGTGAAAAGCTAGTCTTCACCAATGGTTGTTTTGATTTGTTACATGCTGGACATGTCACTTATTTAGAACGTGCGCGCCAGACCGGACATCGATTGATCGTAGGATTAAACACAGATCGTTCGGTTTCGTCATTAAAGGGGCCTAGTCGTCCAGTGCTCTCCCAAGAGGACCGGGCTCTGGTATTAGCAGCACTTGCCTCCGTGGATGCAGTGGTGTTGTTTGATGAAGATACCCCCCTCTCACTGATTTGTGCCTTGCATCCTGATGTTTTAGTAAAAGGTGCTGATTATCAAGGAAAAGAAGTTGTGGGTGCTAAAGAGGTCGAGTCATGGGGAGGACGAGTTTATTTTGCACCTTTGGTAGAAGGAAAAAGCTCGACTGCTATTTTACGAAAGATGTTGAGACAGTTGAAGGTGTAACTCGTCCACTGGTTATAGCTGAAGTATATAGCAAAGACATGGTAGAATGGTTACAAAACATAATCAGGTATTGCTACATGAGTATAGGAATTAAAAGTAAATTATGAAAAACTCTTCTGAGAAATTAAAGGG
>CAUYTX010000241.1:0-2387 GCA_963575665.1 Gammaproteobacteria bacterium
CTGCAAAGCGATGATGGGGACTGCGTAAAACGAAAAAAGATACCCTTGTAAGGGGGGTCAGGGGGTGAAGTCAAACACCAGATTTCTTTTGGGGGGCGTCCGCTTCCGATGCGTACTCGGATCGGACTCCAAAGGTGGTATGTAATTGTGTTCTGGCCAAAGCCCAGATTTCAATTTCTTTTGCACCGGCCTTTAACAAAGCGTTGCCCACTTCCGTAGCAGTGGCTCCGGTGGTGATTACGTCATCCAAGACAGCAATCCTCTTGCCCGCAACGGCCGAAGAGGCTACAAATGCTCCGCGTACGTTTTCTTGTCGGTCATCGAAAGACAAAGTAAGTTGTGCTTTGGTAGCTCTCACCCGTTGGCACCAGAAAGGCTCTGTTGATAAACCAAAACGACGAGCTATTGGCCTTGCTACTTCTAGTGACTGATTATACCCGCGGGTTCTCAATCGAGTAGGATGCAACGGGACCGGGACGATCACCTCCGGGAAAGGCTCTTCTCGGGTTGACAACCGATCGGCCAACAATGATCCTAACAAAAAGGCATTGGACAAGCGATCCCTAAATTTGAGGCCAATAATGTATTGGTCAATAGGTGGTACATAGGAAAATGCAACAAAAGTAAGATAGGATTGTTCTGGTACCGGTGTCAGTAACCACGGTAGGCCCGCTCGGCACTTTGGGCATAAATCAATAGACTCTCCTAGTGCTCCGCAAAAAACACAAACCCTTGGAAGAAGTTGATTTTCTAAAAATTTGAGGAGATGGCTTGTGTGCTCAAAAATCGAGAAACGACCGTGATTCGTCATGACTGGACACAAGAAGAAGTCCTTGCACTTTTGAATACACCCTTTATGGATTTGCTCTTTCATGCGCAGACCATCCACCGTGCTCATCATCATCCCAATGAAATCCAGGTCAGTACCCTACTGAATATCAAAACTGGGGGGTGTCCAGAAGATTGCAGTTATTGTGGCCAAAGTGCCCACCATGAAACCCCTTTGGCTAAAACGCGCTTAACTCCGTTGGAAGAGATTTTGGCTTTAGCCCGCCAGGCCAAGGCCAACGGGGCTACTCGTTTTTGCATGGGAGCTGCTTGGCGGTCGCCCACCGAACGAGACCTAATACCAGTATTAGAAATGATACGCGGAGTCAAGGCACTTGGGCTAGAAACCTGTGTCACTTTAGGCATGATTACTGGGAAACAAGCAGAAAAGCTCAAAGAAGCAGGATTGGACTACTATAACCACAATTTAGACACTGGGCCAGAATTTTACGGACAAATTGTTACTACCCGAACCTACCAAGATCGTCTGGATACCCTTGCGCAGGTTCGTACTCATGGTCTTCGCCTGTGCTGTGGTGGAATCCTCGGTCTTGGGGAAAAAAAAGAGGATCGCGCTTCACTGCTGGTGCAACTGGCTAACCTCCCAGTACATCCTGAAAGTGTTCCAATCAATCTATTGGTTCACGTCGAGGGAACGCCATTACAGGATACGACCCCTCCAGATCCATTTGATTTAGTGCGCACCATCGCAGTGGCAAGAATCCTAATGCCAAAATCTCTTATTCGATTAGCAGCGGGTCGCGCGCAAATGAGTGACGAACTTCAAACACTTTGTTTTCTAGCGGGAGCCAATTCTGTTTTCTACGGAGAGCGACTTTTGACCACACCAAATGCAGATCCAACGCAAGATTCTGTTCTGTTTGAACGACTTAATTTGCACACAAAGATAAATGCTTGGGATCCAAACCCACATGCTTGTTACGTGGAGGCCTGAAATGCACCCTACCCTTAGAATCGCCACCCGAAAAAGTCCCTTGGCTCTTTGGCAGGCAGAGCATGTTCGCACCTTGCTCCAGCAGAAGTTCCCAGGACTTCAAGTGGAAATTTTGGGCATGACCACCCAGGGAGACCGGATTTTAGATACCCCACTTGCCAAAATAGGTGGAAAAGGTCTCTTCGTAAAAGAATTAGAACAAGGATTATTGGAAGGTAGCGCAGACATTGCCGTACATTCCATGAAAGACGTACCCGTAGACCTTCCCAAAGGTTTAGAGATTGCGGCGATTCTGGCGCGAGAAGACCCAAGAGATGCTTTTGTCTCCTGCCATTATCCCGATATAAAAAGTCTACCGCTTGGGGCTAAAGTAGGTACTTCAAGTCTACGCCGACAATGCCAATTACGTGCGCGTCGGCCAGATTTGCAAGTTTTAGATCTACGCGGCAACGTCAACACACGCTTGAAACGACTAGACATGGGAGAATTTGATGCCATTTTGTTGGCCGGGGCAGGGCTAATTCGCCTAGGTCTGCGCGACCGAATTACCCGATGGCTCTCGATAAAAGAGAGTGTGCCTGCAGTTGGCCAAGGTTTGGGCTAA